>DASPGF010000092.1:0-5071 GCA_035620755.1 Myxococcota bacterium | reverse complement strand
CGTGCTCGATGCCGCGCTCACTCGGCGCGGGCAACGACAACAGCTCCACGCAATAGCGCCCCGAGGGCCCCTCGAGGGCGAGCTGTAAGAGCGAGGTCTCGCGCATCGCGCCGGCTCGGATCGGCCGTCCGCGCGCCGCGCTTTACTCCCGCGCACGCGCGAGTCGCCCGCGTCGCTCACGCGCGAATTCGATACCATCGGCGCGATGCAGAGCCCCGGCCCCCAGAACCCCTACGAGGTCTACTGCCATCGGTGTAACGTCACGGCGCCGGTCGGCACCGAGCGCTGCATCCACTGCGGCGGTCGGCTCGCGGGCGCGAAGGATGCGCGCCGCGCGGCGCTCGCGGCGGTGCTCGGCACGGACGCCGTCGACGAGGTCGAGCGGGCCGACGACGTGCCGGTGGGCATCGGCTCCGCCGCACCGCGGATCGCGATCTGGATCCTGCTCGTGATCGGCGGCGTGCTCTACCGCATCTGCGGTTGATCGAGCGTGGCCTCGACCCCCAACAGCCAGCTCGCGCTCGTGCGCTTCGCGGGCGAAATCGGGACCAAGGCGCGCGCGACCCGTTCGCAGTTCGTGCAGCGGCTGCTCGCGAACCTGCGCATCGCGCTGCGCAGCGAGAACATCGAGCCCCGGATCCGCGACTCGCACAACCGCATCTTCGTCGAGCTGCCGGACGCCAGCAGCGCCGCGCTGCTCGCGCGCATCTTCGGCATCCAGTCGATCTCGCTCGCGGAGAGGCGCGCGGCGACGAGCCTGCCTGCGCTCGTCGATGCGGCCGCGGAGCTGTTCGCGGATCGCGTCGCGCGCAAGCGCTTCGCGGTGAGGGCGCGCAGGGTCGGGGAGCGCTCGCGGATCGCGCTGCTGCCGTCGGAAATCGAGCGCGAGCTCGGCGCGCGCCTGCTCGCGGGCTCCGCGGGCGTCGATCTCGGTGATCCCGAGGAGACGGTCCACATCGAGCTGATCGGCGACGAGGCCTATCTGTTCTCGGAGCGGCTCGCCGGCCCGGGCGGCATTCCGCTCGGCACGGGAGGCCGCGCGATCGCGCTGATCTCGGGCGGCTTCGATTCCGCGGTCGCTGCCTGGCAGCTGCTGCGGCGCGGCGTGCGGATCGAATACGCGTTCTGCAACCTCGGCGGCGAATCCCACCAGCTCGGCGTGTTGCGGGTCGCCAAGCTGCTCGCCGATCGCTGGTCGTACGGCGATCGGCCGCGCCTGCACGCGATCGACTTCGCGGCCGTCGCGGACGAGCTGCGCGCGCGCACGCAGCCGCGCTACTGGCAGATCCTGCTCAAGCGCATGATGCTGCGCGCGGCCGCGCGCGTGCTGCGCGAACGTCGCGCCTCGGCGATCGTCACCGGCGACGCGGTGGGGCAGGTGTCGTCGCAGACGCTGCCCAATCTCGCGGTGATCTCGCGCGCGACGAGCGAGGCGATCCTGCGGCCGCTGATCGGTGCCAACAAAGAGGAGATCATCGAGTGCGCGCGCCGCATCGGGACCTTCGAGCTCTCGAAGATCGTCGGCGAGTATTGCGCGATGGTCCCCAGCCGACCGGCGACCGCGGCGCCGCTCGCGGCGATCGAAGCCGAGGAGGCGAAGCTCGACCCCGCGATCGTCGATGCGGTGACCGCCGCGCGCACGGTGTTCCAGCTGCGCGATCTCGAGATCGACTCGCTCGGCAACCGCGCGCTCGAGATCGATCGGATTCCCGCGGGCTCGATTGCGATCGATCTGCGCTCGAAGCCCGAGTTCGACAGCTGGCACTGGCCCGGAGCGCTGCAGCTCGATTTCGGCCACGCGCTCCGCGCGTACGCGAGCTTCGACCGCAGCCGGAGCTACGTGCTCTACTGCGAGATCGGTCTCAAGAGCGCGCACCTCGCCGAGCTCATGCGCAAGGAAGGGCTGCGCGCGTTCCACGTTCCGGGCGGCGTGAAGATGCTCGAGAAGCTCGCAGCGGGATGCGGCGAAACCTGAACGACGCGAATCGCCGACACCGATCGGCGGCTCGAGCCCGGCCAGGACGCGAGCGCGGCGGGCCCGCGGTCGGCTGGCGCGCAACGCGCGCGCCGGGCGCTCAATCGCCCGCGTCGGAATCGGCGGCTTCGATGCTCGCGCGCAGCGCCGCGGCCATCTGCTCGATCTGCTCCCGCATCGGGCCGCGGATCGCGAGCTCGGGAACCAGCGTCTTGGTGCGGCCGGTCATCTTCAGCGTGACCTGCGTGCCGCGGCCCCGCTTCTCGAACGAGACCGAGCCCGAGAGCTCCTGCCAGACGTTTCCGTCGCAGACCTTCTCGAACGAGATGCGGCCACCCGGCAGCAGGTGGAAGTGAAACGTCGCGACTCCCTCGCGCCCGAGCGCGTGATAGTGGGTTCGCGTGGTGCGCCGATTCTCGGCGCGCTCGACGATCTCCGTCCGCGCAGCGGCGAACAATCCCGTGAGGGTCTCGTCGCGCGCAGCCACGCGTGCGGCGAAGTCGGGCGGCCGGTCGACCTCGAAGCTCTTCTCGAGCCGCACGTTGGCGCTGCTCCCGTCACACCGACACTAGCGAATGTCGAAGGCGAAGGGCGGAACCAGAGCAGGCGCCTCGAGCGGCGCCGCTTCGAGCAGCGCCGCTTCGATCCCGACCTGGATGCGCCCTGCGACACCCGGCAGCGAGGCAGCCGGCCACGCTGCGACCGAGGCGCGGTGCAGCAGGTCGCCGAGCTGATCGGCGAGCGAATCGAGCTGCGGATACGGAACCAGCGCCACGTCCGCAGCGGGATCGAGGCCGAGCGCCTGCTTGCCGCGCGCGACCGCCTCGCGCAGCCCGCCGAGCCCGTCGATCAGGCCGTGCTCGAGAGCCTGCTCGCCGGTCCAGACGCGGCCCTGCGCGACTGCGTCGACCCGGCTCGCATCGAGCTTGCGGCCCGCCGCGACGCGCTCCACGAACAGCCCGTAGATCTCCTCGACCTCGCGGTCGAGCAGCGCCGCGGTCTCGGGCGAGAGCGGCTGCGAGCTGATCAGCAGGTCCGCGTGGGCGCCGCGCGTGAGCGATTCCACCTTCACGTCGAGCTTGTCGAGCAGCCCGCGCACCACCGGCCGCAGCGCGAACACGCCGATCGAGCCCGTCACGCTGCCGGGCGGCGCGAGGATCGCATCCGCGCCCGCAATCACGTAGTAGCCGCCCGACGCCGCGACATTCGACAGTGACGCGATCAGCGGCTTCTCGCTCCGCTTGGCGACCTCGAGCGCGCGCCAGATGATGTCGGACGCGAGCACCGAGCCGCCCGGGCTGTCGATGCGGAAGATGATCGCGTCGATCTCGGGGTCTTCGGCGGCGTCCTGCAGCGCGCGGCTCACCGCGTCCGACGCCATAACGGGCTTTCCGCGCGAGGTCAGGCGCCCCTCGCCGACCACGACGTTGCCGCTGCCGTAGACGAGCGCGAACTGCGCGACCGGCTCGAAGCCGAGGCTCGCGGGGTCGATCGCCGCGTAGTCCTCCGCCTCCACGGCCTCACCGCCGAGCGATGCGACGAGCTCGTCGAGGAACGCGACGCCGTCTGCGAGCCCGCTCGCGACCATCTGCTCGGGCGTCATCGGCGCGCGGTCGATCAGCGCCTGCACGGAGTCGGGCGGGAGCTTGCGGCCTTCCGCGATGCCTGCGAGGAACTGTCGGTTGATCGAATCGAGCAGCGAGTTCGCGACCTCGCGATAGGCGTCGGACATCTCGTCACCCGTGAGTGTCTCGACGGCGCTCTTGTAGCGGCCCGCGCGCGCGACGTCGAACTCGATGCCGAACTTCCGCCACAGCTGGCCGAGGAACAGGTACTCGCCCGCGAGCCCGACCACGCCGCCGAAGCCGCCCGGAGCGATGCGCACCTCATCGGCCGCGCTCGCCACGTAGTACTCGACGTTGGCGCCGTAGCCGCTGATCTCGAGGTAGGCGACCGTGCGGCGGCCCGCATCGCGCAGGCCGCGAATCGCCGCGCGCAGCTCCTGCGCCTGCGCCCAGCCGATGTCGAGGTCGCGGATCCGCAACACGACCGCCGCGAGCCGATCGTCGCGCTCGGCCTTCTTCAGCTCCGAGAGCAGCGTCGCGAACGACACGCCCGCGTCCGTGAGCACGCGCGCGAGCACGGAAGGGTCGTGCGCCTCCACGTACGCTCCCTCGATCGGCAGCACGAGCACGCTGCCCGGCGCGATCTCCGGGCCGGCTTGGCCGCGCAGCAGGCAGAACGCGACCAAGCCAACCAGCAGCACGACGATCAGGAGCCGGAATCTTCGCATCGACCCACTCTCGCTTGGTCTCGGCGGGGGAACGCGCGAACGCCGCCTCGCGCCGCGGTTCGCGTCCGGAGTCGTGCGCAATCCTAGTCTGCTCGCAGCGAATGGCCAAGCCGGCGCCGAGCGACGTGCCGACCCAGGATCGAACGCCCAGCCGGATTCGAGCGAAAGCTCGCTCCGGCATCGAGTGCTCGACCCGGAGCCGAGCGGCGCGCCGCTGCACCGAAGCCCGTGCACTGCATTATGCTCTGCGCATGTCCGACGCGCGCGCGCTCTCCCGCGAAGGCTTTCGACACTTCGCCGAGAATCGGATCGACGCGGCGATCGACTGCTACGAGCGAGCGGTCGAGGCGGAGCCCGGCCTCGCGCTCGCCTGGAGCGGCCTGTCGATGACACGCAAGCGCAAGGGCGACCTCGACGGCGCGATCGCCGCGGGTCTGCGGCTCGTTGCGCTCGAGCCCGATGATCCGCTCGCGCACACCAACCTCTCGATCCTCTACCAGGCGAAGGGAATGATCGAGCAGGCCGAGGACGAGAAGGCGCTCGCGCTGCGCCTGCAGCTCGAGCGCGAGGCCGGACCGAATTCCGGCTGATCGGAGGTGCCCGGCGTGCAGCCGAAATCCGTCGCGATGACCGAGCCGCTCTACGCCTACCTCGTCGAGCACGGCACGCCGCCCGACGCCATCCAGCGCGCGCTGATCGAGGAGACGCGCGCGCTCGGCAGCGTCGCGGTGATGCAGATCGCGCCCGATCAGGGCGCGTTCCTGACGCTGCTCGCGCGGCTGATCGGCGCGCGGCGCGCGATC
>DASPGF010000091.1:0-8837 GCA_035620755.1 Myxococcota bacterium | reverse complement strand
GCCGATGTCGGCGTACAGCGCCTCGCCGCCGGTGACGACCAGGAACACCGCAGCGAGTACCACGAACCCTTGGAAGCCGCTCTCGGCGAGAAAGCGCGCACCGTGCCACGGCGCAACCGCGGCGAGCACCTGCGGCTCGCGCGCGATTCCGACCGCGCCCAGCGCGGCGAGCACGGCGAACCAGAGCATCATCACGGGCCCGAACAGCGCGCCGACGCGGCCCGTGCCGCGCCGCTGCAGCCAGAACAGCGCGACCAGGATCGCGATCGTCGTGGGCACCACGAGCGCCGAGAGCGCGGGGGCCGCGATGCGCAGGCCCTCGACGGCCGACAGCACCGAGATCGCGGGCGTGAGCATGCCGTCGCCGTACAGCAGCGCGGCGCCGAACACGCCGACCAGGGCGAGCGCTTTGGTGCGGCCGCGCGCCTCGTGCGCGCGGGGCACGGCGAGCGCCACGAGCGCGAGGATGCCGCCCTGCCCGTGGTTGTCGGCGCGCAGCACGAATGCGAGGTACTTGACGGAGATCACCGTGACGAGCGACCAGAATACGAGCGACAGCACGCCGAGCACCGCTGCCGGCGTCGCGGCGACACCGTGCTCCGGGTGGAAGCTCTCGCGCATCGCGTACAGCGGGCTCGTGCCGATGTCGCCGTATACCACGCCCAGTGCGCCGACCGTGAGCGACGCCAGACCGCGCTCGCGCGGCGGCTTCTGCGGTTGGGGCGCGGGCGGGATCGACTCGGAAGGGTTCACGATTCAATCCGGCTCGATGAACCGGTAGCCGACACCGGGCTCGTTCGCGATGAAGCGCGGTCGCGCGGGGTCGTCGCCGAGCTTCTCGCGCAGCTGCCCGACGTAGACCCGCAGATATTGCGTGTCGTCCTCGTGGACGCGCCCCCAGATCTCGCGCAGCAGCTGCTTGTGGGTGACCACGCGGCCCGCGTGAAGCACGAGCAGGTGCAGCAGATCGAACTCCTTGCGCGACAGCTTGACGATCCGCCCGTCGAGCGTCACGCGGTGGCGCGGCACGTCGAGCTGCAGCAGCCCGACCTGGTAGACCGAGTTCTCGTCATCCTCGCGCGGCCGATCGCGCAGCAGCGCGCGCACGCGCGCGAGCAGCTCCGCCATGCTGAACGGCTTCGACACGTAGTCACTGCCACCGCGATCGAGCGCATCCACCTTGTCCTTCTCCGACGAGCGCACCGAGAGCACGAGGATCGGCAGCTTGCTCCACGCGCGCACCTCGCCGATCAGATCGCGCCCGTCGCGGTCGGGGAGCCCGAGATCGAGGATCACGAGGTCGGGATTCGAATCCGCGCAGCGCGCGATGCCCTCCCGCACCGTCGTCGCCTCGAGCACGTCGAAGCCATGCGCCTCGAGGCCGATCCGCAGCAGCCGCCGAATCTGGATCTCGTCGTCGACGATCAGGATCCGCTGTGACTCACCGCTCATTCCGCCTGCACCTCGGCTTCGAGCTCGTCGATCGGCAGGCGAACCTCGACGCAGGTGCCCTTGCCGTCGATCCCGTCCCGAATGCCGATCGAGCCGCGCAGCGCTTCCGTGAGCCCGCGGCAGATCGCGAGCCCGAGGCCCGTCCCCGCGACGCGTTTGTCCGTGTCGCGCACGCGGTGGAACAGCGTGAACACGGCATCTCGCTGATCGTGCGGAATGCCACGACCCCGATCGCTCACGCGTAACACCGCGGTGTCACGGTCGCGATGCGCGGAGATTGCGATCGGGCTGCCGCGCTCCGAATATTTCGCTGCGTTGTCGAGCAGGTTCGCGATCACGCGCTCGAGCAGGAACGCATCGACGTAGAGCAGCGGAAAGTTCGCAGCGATGTCGATCTCGATCTCGCGATCGGCCAGCACGCGTGACAGACCGCGCAGCGCATCCGCGACGATGTCGCGAAAATCGGACCACGACGGGCTCGGTTCGGGCCCACCGGCCTCGAGCCGCGTCATGTCGATCAGGTTCGCGACGAAGCGGTCGAGCCGCTCGGCCTCGCTGAGGATCGTCGCGAGCAGCTCCTTCTGGGCGGTCTCCGGTAGCGACCCCCGCAGCCCGACCAGCGTGCTCGCCGCGCCGGTGATGCCCGCGAGCGGAGTGCGCAGATCGTGCGACACGGAGGAGAGCAACGCGGCGCGCAGCTTCTCGCGCTCGCCGCTCATCTGGCTCTCGCGGATCCGCTCGGCGAGCCGCCGCCGGTCGAGCGCAACCGCCACCATGTCCCGGAGCGCGAGCAGCAAGGCCCGCTGGTCGCGGGCGAGCGGGCCCGCTTCGATCGGCCGGCGCACCCCCAGCACTCCGAGCGGGCCGTCCTGCCCGTCGAGGCGCAGGAACATCCACGATCCCGCGCGCGCGCCGAGATTGGGATCGTCGCTGATTCGCGTGAAGCACCACCCCGCAGCGGCCGCGTCCTCGGGTTCGAGCTGTGGGCCATCGCAGTCGGCGGGCTCGAGGGCTCCCGTCCCGTCCGCGACGAGCAGCGCGCACTCCGCGTGAAAGGCCTCGCCGATCGCAGGCCGGATCGAGGCGAGCAGGTCGTCGCTCGGCCCGCCCGTGAGACGCCGGCTCACCTCGAGCAGCCGTTCGTTGCGATCCGCGAGCGACTGCGAGCGCACGAGCTGGCGCCGCAGGCGCTCCGCGAGGCCGCCCGTGAGCAGCGACGCGAGCACGAAGCAGCCGAGCATCACCAGATGCTCGTACTGGTTGACGCGAAACGAAAAGCGCGGCGGCGCGTGGAAGTAGCTCATGCCCGAAACGCAGACGAAGCTCGTCACCAGAGCCGACGCAAGCCCGTGTCGATAGCCGATGAACACGACCGCGAGCATCAGCAGCAGCGCGAGGTTGCCCGCCGTCAGCTCGCTGCGCAGCGCCTCGCTGAGCAGCACGGCGGCGGCTCCGACGGCGACGGCCTCCGCATAGCACGAGAGCGCGCGAGGGCCGAGTGAGTGACGCCAGCGGGCCTGCATGGAACTCCAGCCGAGAAGCGCTCGAGCCAGGATAGCGCAGACGCGGTGGCGCCCGTTTTCGGAGTTTTTACGGCTCACCGCGAAATAGCCGCAAGAATCGAATGGCTCCATTACGCCTGGCGCACCTAGCTTGCGTGCGTGGACTGGCGAGGTCGCGCACAGCCACGCACGAGATTGTGGTCGCATCGATGCCCGGCGCTCGGATCTCGGTTTCCCTCGCGTTCGCAGGCTGCCTGACCACGGCGCTGTTCTGGTTTCTCTGGATGCTGATCGCGTCGCGCCCGCAGAGTGCCCAGGTCGCCGCCATCACGCACATCGACTTCTCGCGCCTCAAGGCCGACTCGGAGATCGAGGAGAGGAAGCGCGTCAAGGCGGAGATCCACAAGCCCGTTCCTCCACCCGACACGCCGACCGTCTCGGCATCGAAGTCGTTGAGCGTGGGAGCGGGCATGGACAAGTCCGCGCTCGCGCCGTCGGAGATCGATTTCGCGGGCGGCTCGGGTGACGGCCCGGCGGGAGCCTTCGGCTCCGCGCTCGCGTTCAACGCGGGCGGCGACCGCGATGCGATGCCCCAGTTCCGCATCGATCCCGACTACCCGCCGGGCGCGCGGGAGCGGCGCATCGAGGGCTGGGTGGTCGTGCAGTTCGACGTCGGCACGGAGGGTGGAACGCGAAACGTGCGCGTGGTGAGCGCGCAGCCGAAGGGCATCTTCGACCGCGAGGCGATCCGAGCGGTCGCGGGTTGGAAGTACAGCCCGATGATCAAGGACGGGAGGCCCGCCGAGCGGAGAGGCATCGCCGTGCGTCTTACCTTCCGGCTGGACAAATGAGATGAGACTCGCGCGCGCAAGACGGCGGATCCTCGTCGCGTTGGCCGCATCGCTCTGGTCGGTCGCGTTCGTCGCGGAGCAATCCGCGCGCGCCGACAGCGGAAGCCAGGAGCGGGATTCACAGGACAAGACCCGACCCCGCCGCCGATCCGAGCTCAGCAAGGAGGAGCGCGAGGAGTTGGCGAAGGCCGCGAAGCGAACCGTCAGCCCTCGCAACAACAAGATCCTGATCCAGGCGAGGGATTTCCTGCTCGCACAGGACTACGCCAAGGCGCTCGAAGCCATCGACCGGATCAACATCAAACGCGCCAACGCCTACGAGCGCGCGCTCACGTACCGAACGCGAGGCTACATCGCGCACGGACAGGAGAAGTACGACGAGGCGATCGGGCATCTGCGACAGGCGATCTCCGAGGACGGCCTCTCGCGCTCCGATCACGCCGACGTGCTGTTCCAGATCGCGACGATCTACAACTCGCAGGCGAAGTGGAGGGAGGCCGTGGCGACGCTGAAGGAGTGGTTCGCGGTGGCCGAGCAGCCCGGATCCGCCGCCTACATCCAGCTCGCTCTCGCCTACTACCAGCTCAACGATCTCGACGCGGCGCTCGACGCGGCGAAGAAGGGAGTCGCGCTCGCCGAGGTGCCGCAGCAGCCCTGGCTGCAGCTCCTGCTCGCGCTGCATCTGGTGCGGCAGAACTACTCCGAAGCCACGCCGGTGCTCGTGCGGCTGCTCACGCTCTACCCCAAGGCGGGCGCGACCTACTGGATCCAGCTCGCGACGCTCTACGGCCTGCAGGAAGACATCCCGCGCGCACTGGCGGTGCTCGAGCTCGCGCATCGACAGGATCTGCTCACGCTCGACCGCGACCTGCGTCGGCTCGCGCAGCTGTCGCTGTCGCAGGACATGCCGATTCGCTCGGTGCGCGTGATCGAGGCAAGCCTCGAGAGCAAGCGCATGGAGGCCGACGCGGCCGCCTACGAGCTGCTCGGCAACAGCTGGATCCTCGCGCGCGAGTCCGCGAACGCCGAGCCTCCGCTCGCGCGCGCAGCCGAGCTCTCGCCGAAGGGCAACCTCTACCTGCGCCTCGCCCAGGTGCTGATGCTCCACGAGCGCTGGAGTGACGCGGCCACCGCGCTGCGCCAGGCAGTGGCGAAGGGCGGCATCGACGATCCGAGCAGCGCCGATCTACTGCTCGGCATCACCTACTACAACTCCAGGAACCCGGCGGAGGCGCGAAGCTGGTTCACGCGCGCTCGGCGCTCGGAGAAGATGCGCGCCTCGGCGGACAGCTGGATTCGACACATCGACGTGGAGCTGCAGGGCGCACAGACGAGCGCAAGCTCGTCCGGATGATCCCGGGCGCCCGGCATCGAGGAGATCAGCAGATGAAGCGAGAGATTCTAAAGATCGCGGTTGCCCTGGCTGGGACACTGCCCGCATGGCTCGTCGCGCAAGTCTTCGCAGCGGAGGGCGAACGGGTTCCGCTCGAGGCCGTCGTCGACGCGCAGCTGGCTTCGGATCGCGCGAGCGCCGATTCGCAGCACCGCGTCGAGGCGCTCGACGACGAGACGCAGGCGCTGCTGCAGCGCTACAAGCAGCTCACGGCCGAGACCAAGAGCAAGAACACCTACGCCGATCAGCTCGAGGTCCAGGTGGCGTCGCAGCGCGAGCAGATCGCGTCCACCAACGAGCAGCTCGTCGAGATCGAGCGCACTTCGCGCGAGATCGTGCCGCTGATGGAGTCCATGCTCGATCGCATCGAACGCTTCATCGCGCTCGACATCCCGTTCCTCGCCGAGGAGCGAACGAAGCGCATCGAGAACCTCAAGCAGGTGATGCAGCGCGCGGACGTGACGATCTCGGAGAAATACCGGCGCATCGTCGAGGCGTACCAGATCGAGATGGACTACGGCCGCACGCTCGAGGCCTACGAGGGAAAGCTCACGAGCGGCCCCGAGCCCCGCATCGTCCAGTTCCTGCGCATAGGTCGCGTCGCGCTGCTGTATCAGACGCTCGACGGCAGCGAGACCGGCTACTGGGATGCGCAGAGCCGGAGCTGGGTGGTCGACGATCACTACCGAGCGGCGGTGAAGGATGGCATCGCCGTCGCACTCAAGCAGGGCGCCCCCGAGCTGCTGATCGCTCCGGTTGCCGCGCCCCAGGAGGCCGAGTCATGACAACGAACAGGGTCTTGTGTGCGACGGCGCTGCTGCTCGCCGCGCTGCTCTCAGCGCGCGGCACGGCGCGCGCCGAGACGCTCGACGAGCTGCTCGCCGAGACGAAGTCCGCGCGCGCCGCGGAGGCGGTCGAAGAGACCGCGCGCGAGCAGGAGTTCCTCGCGCGCCGCGACCAGCAGAAGCAGATCGTCGCGGACGCGCAGCGCGCGTGGGATGCGGCGAACGCGCGCAGCCAGAAGCTCTCGGAGCAGTTCGACGCCAACGAGGCCGCGCTCACCGAGCTCGAGGCGCAGCTCAAGGCGCGCGAGGGGAACCTCGGCGAGCTGTTCGGCGTGACGCGCCAGGCAGCCGGAGAGTCGAGCGCGAGCATCTTCAACTCGCTCACGAGCGGGCAGTTTCCGGGGCGCGACGCGTTCCTGACGCGGCTCGCGAAGTCGAAGGTGCTGCCCACCACCAGCGAGCTCGAGGACCTCGCCTTCGAGCTGCTGCGCGAGATCGCCGAGACGGGCCGCGTCGCGCGCTTCAACACCGAGCTGATCGGCGCCGACGGCGAGCCCGACCGTGCCGAGGTGGTGCGAATCGGTGGATTCATCGCGATGGCCGGCGATCGCTTCCTCTCCTACGTACCCGCGGTCGGCAAGTTCTCGGTCTTGCCGCGCCAGCCGTCGCACGAGTACCGCGCGATCGCAAGGAGGGTCAGCGAAGCCAAGCAGGGCACGGTCGAGGCCGTCGTCGACCCGTCGCGCGGCGCGCTGCTCGAGCTCTACGTCCAGCGGCCGAATTTCTGGGAGCGGATCCAGCGCGGCGAGGAAGTCGGCTACGTGATCATCGCGGTCGGAGTCATCGGAGCCGCGTGCGCGGCGTGGCAGCTCGTCTACCTGGTGCGAGTGCGCCGGCGGCTGAGCTGGCAGCTCGGAAACCTTGATACACCGAAACGCGACAATCCGCTGGGGCGGATCCTCTCCGCGTTTCGCGGCGATCCCACGGCAATCGAGAGCGAGGTCGAGGTCGTCGAGCTGCGCATCTCCGAAGCGGTGCTGCGGGAGGTGCCGCTGCTCGAGCGATTCCAGGCGTTCCTTCGCCTGGCGGTCGCCGCGGGACCGCTGCTCGGCCTGATCGGGACCGTGATCGGCATGATCATCACCTTCCAGAGTATCACGGAATCGGGGTCGAGCGATCCGAAGCTGATGGCCGCGGGCATCGGCCAGGCGATGATCGCGACCGTGCTCGGACTGGGAATCGCGATCCCGTTGCTCTTCGTCAACGCCGCGCTGTCGTCGCTCTCGCAGTCCATCGTGCAGGTGCTCGACGAGCAGAGCAACGGGCTGCTCGCGGAGCACATCGAGCGCAAGATCGGAGACGTCGCGGTGCGGAGGGAGCAGCATGCCTGACGCGTTCGCGCAGCAGCTCGCGGCGCCCTACCGCGCACTCGGCGAGCTGATCCACGGGGGCGGGCCCTTCGTGATCTGGATCTTCGCCGCGGGCGTGCTGCTCTGGACGCTCGTGATCGAGCGCTACTGGTACTTCGCACGCGTGCTGCCGCGCGAGTCGGAGCAGATGCTCGCCGGCTGGAGATCGCGCGCCGACCACACGTCCTGGCGCGCGCGCTCGATCCGCAAGGCGATGATCTCGCGCCTGAACGCGGGAATGTCGGCACGGCTCACGTTGATGCGCGTGCTCGTACCGCTCGCTCCGCTGCTGGGCCTGCTCGGAACCGTCGGTGGCATGCTCGAGGTATTCGAGTCGATGGCGATCCGGGGTTCGGCGGACGCGCAGACGATGGCGAGCGGCGTGTCCCACGCAATGATCTGTACCATGACGGGCCTGGCGGTGAGCATCACCGGCCTGTATCCCGTGTTCTACTTCGGCGCTCGGACCCGCCAGCAGACCGAGCTGCTCGCCGACCACTTCGAGTTCTGACGTGAGGCGGATCAGCGCGAGAACCCCGCGGATCGAGTCGACCGGCATCGACCTCGCGCCGATGCTCGACTTCGTGCTCAATCTGCTGATCTTCTTCATCATCACCGCCGTGTTCACGCGCGAGCTCGGAATCGAGGTGAGCCGGCCCGGCGCGGGCGTCGCGGAGGGGTCGAAGGAATCGAAGAGCCTGATCGTCCAGATCCAGGACGGCGGCGTGATCGTGATCGACGATCGCGTCGTGGACGTGCGCGCGGTGCGCGCGAACGTCGAGCGGATGCACGCCGTCAAGCCCGAAAACGGCGTGATGGTGGTTGCGAACAAGAACACGGAGGCCGGCCTGCTGGTGCAGGTGATCGACCAGATCCGGCAGGGCGGCGTGCAGGACATCTCGTTCGGCGCCACCAAGTGAGGTAGAGCGCGCGATGCTGGCCAAGCACACGCAGCAGGAGGAGGGGACGGGCATCGACCTCGCGCCGATGCTCGACTTCGTGCTCAACCTGCTGATCTTCTTCCTGATCACGACCTCGTTCGTGAAGGAGGCGGGCATTTCCGTCGAGCGCCCGATCGCGGTCACGGCGGAGTTTCGCGACACCGGAAACATCCTGGTGGCGATCCGCGCCAATGGAGAGATCTGGATGGACCGCCGACGCGTCGAGCTTCGCGAGATCCGCCCGCTGATCGAGCGCCTCCACCTCGAGCGGCCGGACGACACCGTGGTGGTGATCGCGGACAAGGCCGCCGCGAGCGGGATCCTCGCGTCGGTGATGGATCAGGTGAAGCAGGGCGGCATCAAGAACGTCGCGATCGGCGCGACCTCGCTCGGCGATCGCGGCTAGCCTGCCCGGGCAGCTCCGCTTGCAGTTGAGTGGTCCGCCGCTGGACGGGGCCGAGTCGGCCGCGCGAGATCAACCGCGCCGTCTCAGAGCATGCGCTC
>DASPGF010000090.1:0-5109 GCA_035620755.1 Myxococcota bacterium | reverse complement strand
TCGACGCGGAGCTGATCGGCGCCGACCCGAACAACGACATCGCGGTACTCAAGGCCGACACCGACAAGCCGCTGCCGTGGCTCAAGCCCGGCCGCTCCGACGACCTGATGGTCGGCGAGTCGGTGATCGCGATCGGAAATCCGTTCGGCCTCTCCAACACCGTGACCACCGGCGTGATCTCGGCGATCAACCGCTCGATCCGCACCGAGAGCCGCGTCTACCACGGATTCCTCCAAACCGACGCCTCGATCAATCCGGGAAACTCGGGCGGCCCGCTCGTCAACGCGGAAGGCAGCCTGATCGCGATCAACACCGCGGTCTACGGCGGGGGCCAGGGGATCGGCTTCGCGATCCCGATCGACACCGCGATGCGCGTCGTCAACGAGCTGATCGCACACGGCGAAGTGACACCCGTCTGGCTCGGCGTCGAGGTCCAGGATCTGCACCCGGATCTCGCCGCGGCACTGAATCTGCCGCGCGAGCTGCGCGGCGCGCTCGTGAATCGCGTGCGCGATGCGAGCCCCGCGCAGCGCGCGGGCCTGCGGCGCGGCGATGTGCTCACCAAGCTCGATGGGCGGCCGATCGATTCCGCGCGCGCGATCTACGAGACGCTCGAGATCAGCGTCGCGGGCCAGCCGCTGCAGGTCGAGTTCTGGCGCGATGGAAATCTCGCCTCGATCCGCGTGGCGCTCGAGGAGCTGCCGCTGCAGCAGGTCGCGCAGCTGGTGCGCGAATCGCTCGGATTGGAGCTGCGCCGCAACCCGCAAGGCGGCTACCGCGTGGAGGGCGTGCGCGAACGCAGCGGTGCTGAGCGAATCGGCATCGCACCCGGCGACCTGCTGCTCGCGGTCGATGGCCGAGTGCTCGAGGACGACGACTCGCTGCGGAAATCCGTGCTCGGCCTCCAGGGCCGCTCGCACGCGCTGATCGTGGTCCAGCGCGAAGGCGCCCGATATCATGTGACGGTTCCACTGCTCTGACTCGACGCGCGGAACCCGCGCGGACCGCGCGGTTTCGATAGTCAGTGCCGCCGCACGGGATGCGCGGCGCGTCGCTGTGGCGCGGCTGAATCACCGCGGGTGAGCCGCACCGCAGCGGTCGTTGCCGAGCCGAGCTGGACACGAGCCGACCACACCGACCCGACCGATCAACCGCAATGGGAGACTCCGATGAAGACCCTTCGCACCTCGACCGCGCTCCTGTGCGCAGCGGCGCTCGCGCTCGCGCTCCTCGCCGCAGTGGGCCTGCAGATCGAGGTGAGCTGGCGCGGAAACGAAGCCCGCGCGATCGACCTGTTCGGCGGCGAGAAGAGCGACGCGGCGGATTCCGGGGTGTTCTGGCACGAGGACGACGCCGCGAAGCCCATGGCGCCGAACGGCATTCCGTCGAGCTTCGCGGACCTCGCCGAGCGCGTATCGCCCGGCGTCGTGAACATCGCGACCTCGCGCACCGTGATGCAGAATGCGCCGCGCTCGCTCGAGGAGTTCTTCTTCGGACCGTTCGGCATGCCGTTCGGCGGAGGCGATCCCGATTTCCAGGGAACACCGCGCAAGGTCTCGAGCCTCGGCAGCGGATTCGTGATCTCCGAGGATGGCTACATCGTGACCAACAACCACGTGATCGAGGGCGTGGACAAGATCACCGTGATCTTCGCCGATGAATCGCGCCTCGATGCGACCGTGGTGGGACGCGACCCCAAGACCGACATCGCGCTGATCCAGGTCAAGACGGACAAGAAGCTGTTCGCGCTGCCGCTCGGCAGCTCGAGCGCGGTTCGCCCGGGCGACTGGGTGGTCGCGATCGGCAATCCCTTCGGCCTCGAGCACACCGTCACCGCGGGGATCGTGAGCGCGAAGCACCGCGAGATCGGCACCAGCAGCTACGACGACTTCATCCAGACCGACGCGGCGATCAATCCCGGCAACTCGGGCGGCCCGCTGCTCAGCCTCGCGGGAGTCGTGATCGGCATCAACAGCGCGATCAATCCGCAGGCGAACACGATCGGCTTCGCGGTTCCGATCGACATGGCGAAGGCGATCCTTCCGCAGCTGCGCGCGTCGGGGCACGTAACGCGCGGCTGGCTCGGCGTGATCATCCAGAAGATCACGCCCGAGATCGCCAAGGAGCTCGGCCTCGATGAGGAGTCGGGTGCGCTCGTCTCGAAGGTGCAGCCGGGCGGGCCCGCCGCTGAGGCGGGGATCGAGACCTACGACGTCATCGTCGAGTTCGACGGCAAGCCGATCGGCGAATTGAGCGAGCTGCCGCGCGCCGTCGCCGAGACTCCCGTCGACAAGAAGGTCGAGATCGTCGTGCTGCGAAACGGCAAGCGCAAGACGTTCACCGCGAAGGTCGGCAAGCTCGAGGAGCCGGAGCTCGCGGAGCACGCGGGCGGCACGGAGAAGGGGCCTGCGGAGTTCGGGCTCGTGGTCCAGGACCTCAATCCCGAGCTCGCGAGCCGCTTCGGTCTCGAGAGCGCCGAAGGCGTGCTGATCACGGCGATCAAGCCCGGCAGCCCGGCGGATGAGGCCGAGCTGCGCAGCGGCGACGTGATCCTCGAGGTCGATCGCAGCAAGATCCGCAGCGTCGCGGAGCTTCGCGCACAGCTCGCGAAGGCGGACGACGGCGCGCTGTTCCTGATCCGCCGCGGCGAGTCGACGGTCTTCGTCCCGCTCAAGCGCAACAGCGGCTAGCCGCCGCGCTTCGCGCGGTGGCGGCGCCGCGCGACGGTGCGCTTCGGACCGGTGCGGCGCGGCGCGCCCGCGCTGCTGCCGCGCGCGGGCGGGCGCCTGCCGGCCCGCGGGCCACTTGTCTCTGCGCAGGCCGGTGCCTAGCTTCCGCGCCGTGCGCATGGACAAGCTCACGATCAAGAGCCAGGAGGCGCTCGCGGGCGCGCAGTCGCTCGCGAGTGAGCGCGGCAACAGCGAGATCCAGCCCGCCCACCTGCTTCGCGCTCTGCTCGCCCAGCCCGAAGGCAGCACGATTCCCGTGCTCCAGAAGCTCGGAATCTCACTCGACCGGCTCCAATCCGAGCTCGAGAGCCTCATCGCCGCGCTGCCGAAGGTCAGCGGCGGCGCGCAGCCCCAGATCGGACGCGCGCTCAGCGGCGCTCTCCAGACCGCATTCTCCGAGGCCAGCACGCTCAAGGACGAGTACGTCTCCACCGAGCACCTGCTGCTCGGCATCGCCGCGGGCAAGGACGATCGCAGCGGCCGCTTGCTCGCGCAGCTCGGCGCGAATCGCGAGGCCATCCTCAAGGCGCTCGTCTCCGTGCGCGGCGGCGCGCGCGTCACCGATCCCGATCCCGAATCGAAGTACCAGGCGCTCGCCAAGTTCGGCCGCGACCTCACCGACGCGGCGCGGCTGGGCAAGATCGATCCGGTCGTCGGTCGCGACGAGGAGATCCGGCGCGTGATCCAGGTGCTCAGCCGGCGCACCAAGAACAATCCCGTGCTGATCGGCGAGCCCGGCGTGGGCAAGACGGCGATCGCCGAAGGGCTCGCGCAGCGCATCGTCGCGGGCGACATTCCCGAGTCGCTCGCGAACCGCCGGCTCGTGGCGCTCGACATCGGCGCGCTGATCGCGGGCGCGAAGTACCGCGGCGAGTTCGAGGACCGCCTCAAGGCGGTGCTGCGTGAGATCGCGGAAGCCGAAGGCAACGTGATCTTGTTCATCGACGAGCTGCACACCATCGTCGGAGCGGGCGCGGCCGAGGGCGCGGCCGACGCGGCCAACATGCTCAAGCCCGCGCTCGCGCGCGGCGAGCTCCACTGCGTCGGCGCGACCACGCTCGACGAATACCGCAAGCACGTCGAGAAGGACGCGGCGCTCGAGCGGCGCTTCCAGCCCGTGTTCGTCGGCGAGCCGAGCGTCGAGGACGCGATCTCGATCCTGCGCGGCCTCAAGGAGCGCTACGAGGTCCATCACGGCGTCCGCATCCAGGACGCCGCGATCGTCGCAGCCGCGACGCTCTCGAACCGCTACATCACCGACCGCTTCCTCCCCGACAAGGCGATCGACCTGATCGACGAGGCCGCGAGCCGCGTGCGCGTGCAGATCGACTCGATGCCCGAGGAGCTCGACCAGCTCGATCGCAAGCGCACCCAGCTCGAGATCGAGCGCGAGGCGCTGAAAAAGGAGAGCGACGCCGCGAGCGCGGAGCGGCTCGCGCGAGTCGAGCGCGAGATCGCCGAGCTGCGCGCGCAGTGCGACGGCCTCAAGGCGCGCTGGCAGAACGAGAAGAGCTGTATCGCGGAGCTGCGACAGCGCAAGGAGCGGCGCGAGGAGCTCAACGCCGAGCTCAGCCGCAGCGAGCGCAGCGGCAACCTCGAGCGCGCGGCGGAGATCCGCTACGGCGAGCTGGTGCAGCTCGAACGCGAGCTCGAGACCATCGAGGCGAAGCTCAAGACGCTGCAGGCCGAAGGCTCGCTGCTCTCCGAGGAGGTGACGCCCGAGGAAGTGGCCGAGATCGTCTCGAAGTGGACCGGCATCCCGGTGAGCAAGATGCTCGAGGCCGAGCAGGAGAAGCTGCGCGACATGGAGGCCGTGCTGCGCAAGCGCGTGATCGGGCAGGAGGATGCACTGCGCGCGGTGTCGGGCGCGGTGCGGCGCGCGCGCGCCGGCCTGCAGGACCCGAATCGCCCGATCGGATCGTTCATCTTCCTCGGCCCGACCGGCGTCGGCAAGACCGAGACCGCGCGCGCGCTCGCCGAGTTCCTGTTCGACGACGAGCGCGCGATGGTGCGCATCGACATGAGCGAATTCATGGAGAAGCACTCGGTGGCGCGCCTGATCGGCGCGCCGCCCGGCTACGTCGGCTACGAGGAGGGCGGCTATCTCACCGAGGCGGTGCGGCGACGACCGTACTGCGTGGTGCTGTTCGACGAGATCGAGAAGGCGCATCCGGAGGTGTTCGGCGTGCTGCTGCAGATCCTCGACGACGGACGCCTGACGGACGGACAGGGCCGCACCGTGGACTTCCGCAACACGGTCCTGATCATGACCTCGAACGTCGGGAGCCAGTTCATCGCCGAGCTCGGAGCGGAGCAGCGCGACGAGATGGAGCGCCGCGTGGGTGAGGCGCTCCGGGCCCAGTTCAAGCCCGAGTTCCTC
>DASPGF010000089.1:0-6520 GCA_035620755.1 Myxococcota bacterium | reverse complement strand
GTCCAGGGGCTGCGCAGGCGCTGCACGCGTCCGCCTTCCTGGTCGATCGCGATCAGCAGCGGCGCGCCCTCGGGCGCGCAGGCGTGCAGTGCGGTCGTGAGGCTTCGCAGCTGATCGGGGTCGCGGACGTTGCGCGCGAACAGCACCACGCCGCCGACGCGACCGGCCTCGATCAGGCGCGCGAGGTCGGCGGGCCGCTCGCAGCCCTCGAAGCCCGCGAGCAGGAGCTGCCCGGGCTGCCACTGCGCGGACGCGCCCGCCGACGGCGCCATCGCGCGTTCAGCACCGCGCCGCGGGCGGCGCTCCCGCGACCATGCCGAGCCGCTCGAGCTCGCGGAAATAGTCGGGGAACGTCTTCGCCACGCAGCCGGGATCGCGAATCACCACGTCGCCGACCATCGCGAAAGCCATCGCCATGCGGTGATCGTCGTAGCAGTCGATCTCGACGCCGCGCGTCGGCCCCGCGCGCGGCGGATCGATGCGCAGCCCGTCCGCGCGCTCCTCGACCCGCGCGCCGAGCTTGCGCAGCTCGGTCGCCGCGGCCGCGAGCCGGTCGCTCTCGTGGTGGCGCAGCACCTCGACGCCGCGGATCTGCGTCGGCCCTTCCGCGAACAGCGCCGCGACGGCGAGCGTGAGCGTCATGTCGGGCATCCCGCCGAGGTCGCAATCGACACCGCGCAGCGTCGAGCCGCCGCGCACGCGCGTGATCGCGCGCGACTGCTCGACGCGCGCGCCCATCTGCTCGAGCACGCGGCAGAAATGCGCGTCGCCCTGCAAGCTCTCGCTGCCGAGCCCTGGAACCGCCACCTCGCCGCCGTGGATCGCCGCGAGGCCGAGGAAGTAGCTCGCGGACGACGCGTCCGGCTCGATCACGCACGCGCGCGCCTCGAGCGCGCGCGGCTCGACGGCGATCGCGCGCTCGTCGATCCAGTGCGCGCAGCCGCCGAAGTGCTCGAGCATGCGGATCGTCATCTCGACGTAGGGGCGCGCGGGCGTTCCCTCGCGCAGCAGCACGCGGGTCGGCTTCTCGGAGAAGCTCGCCGCGAGCAGCATCGCCGAGACGATCTGCGACGAGGCGGGCCGCGCGAACTCCACGTCGCCGCCGCGCAGCCGCGAGCCCGGGCCGATCGCGATCGGGAGAAAGCCCGGCTCTGCGAGGCAGCGGATGTCCGCGCCCTGCTCGCGCAGCGCGTCGAGCAGCTGCGCGATCGGGCGCGCGCGCAGCTGCGCGGACGCGTCGAGCTCGATCGGCGCGCGCGCGAGGCCCGGGCGCGCGGCGATCACGGCGGTCAGGAAGCGCGCGACGGTTCCCGCCGAGCCCGCGTACAGCGGCCCCTCCCCGGTCGGCGCGGTGAACGCGCGCGCGCGTCCCTCCACCTCGAGCGCCGCGGGTCCGCGGTCGGCGACCTCGACGCCAAGCCGCTCGACGCAGCGCCGCATCCAACGCGTGTCGTCCGCATCCAGCACGCCGGAGAGCCGGCTTCGGCCCTGCGCAAGCGAAGCGAGCAGCAGCGCGCGGTTGGTGAGGCTCTTCGATCCGGGCGGGCGGACGGCCGCGGCGAGCGCCGCGGGCGGCCGCAGCTGCAGCAAGGCGGCGTGGCTCCCGCTCGTGGCGCTCATGGCTCGGAGTCTAGCCCGCGCAGTTCCGGCGTCGTGTGACGAATCCACCACTCGCGGGGGCCCAGTTGGCCGGGTCACACCGCATTGCACCGCTACCGATTGCGGCGACCCTACGGGGCCGGGGCCCAGTTGGCCGGGCTGGATCGACGCGGCTTTGCGGAGCCACCGAAGCGCGATCCCGCGGCTCGATCGGCGCGGCGATCCGAGTCTCGCGCGATTCAGGTCGAGCCGGGCGAGCAGGTGCGGTTGCGGCCGAGCGACTTCGCGCGGTAGAGCTGCGCGTCCGCGGCCTCCACGAGCTGGCTCGCGGAGGTGATGTTCAGGCCGAACGACGCCACGCCCACGCTGATCGTGAGCGGATCCTCGCCGTCGAGCGAGACGCCTTCCATCGCGGTGCGGAGCTTCTCGCCGAACGCGTGCGCGCCGTCGACCGACGTCTCGGGAAGGATCACCGCGAATTCCTCGCCGCCGTAGCGCGCGACCACGTCGTGCGCGCGCGAACGGTCACCGATGATGCGCGCGACCGCGACCAGAGCCTGGTCGCCCGCGCGGTGGCCGTTGCGATCGTTGTACTGCTTGAAGAAGTCGATGTCGAGCATCACGAGCGAGAGGCCGCGGTCGTAGCGCCGCGCGCGCTCGATCTCGCGCTCGAGCGTCTTGTAGAAGTGGCCGTGATTCGCGAGCCCGGTGAGGCCGTCGACCTGCGACAGCCGCAGCGTGTCCTCGTACTTGCGCGCGTTTCCGAGCGCGACGGAGGCGTGCGCGGCGATCGCTTCGAGCAGCCGCAGATCGCTCGGCTCGAACGGCGCGTGATTCTTCTTGTTGTTGATGTTGATCACGCCGAGCAGCACGCCGTTTCGGATCAGCGGCGCGGAGATCAGCGTCGAGGTGTAGTAGCGCTCGCGGTTGCGGCGGCGGAAGGTCGGATGCACCTCCACGTCCTCGACGAGCAGCGGCTTGCCGTGCAGCGCGACGTACCCGGAGATGCCCTCGCCGACCTTCATCTCGGTGCGGTCGATCACGTCGGGCGGCAGGCCCTGCGCGATCATCACGCGCAGGTGGTCGTCGTCGCCGAGCAGCAGGATCGAGCCGATCTCGGCCGAGAGATGCTCCAACGTGCGGTCGAGCAGCCGCTGCAGCACGCGCTCGACCGAGAGCGTGGAGCTCAGATCCTTGACGCACTCGTAGAGCACCTCGAGGTCCGCGTTGCGGCGGCGCAGCGATTCGATGAGATCCTTCTCGCTCTGCGCCCGCTCGCCCTTGCTCTTCATGCGCGCGCTCCTCTCGGCACACGCGGATCATCGTCCCGCCGCCCGCGCGGATTGAGCGGCCCGCGCGCCGAAGCGGGCGCGCGCGAGGCCGCGACGCCGTTCGCGAGCACCTGCAAGATTCGAGCGATCCTGGAGCGGCGCGCGGGGGCGGCTCGCTTGACGATCCGAAAGCGGCGCGATTCAATCCCGATCTCGGCGGCGATCGCCCACCCCATATTCCTGCCCAACGGAGGCCCCCCATGGCCGCGATCCGCGATCCGCGTCTGCTGCGAACCGACGCCTACATCGGCGGCGCCTGGACGGCTTCGAGCTCCGGCAAGCGCTTCGAGGTCAACAACCCCGCCGACGGCTCGCTCGTCGCTTCGGTCGCGGATCTCGAGATCGCGCAGGTCGCGGCCGCGATCGACGCGGCGGAGGCCGCCTGGCCCGCCTGGCGCAGCAAGACCGCCAAGGAGCGCGCCGCGCTGCTGATGCGCTGGTACGCGCTGATGCTCGAGAACCAGGAAGACCTCGCGCTGATCATGACGCTCGAGCAGGGAAAGCCGCTCGCAGAGTCGCGCGGCGAGATCCTCTACGCGGCGTCGTTCGTGCAGTGGTTCGCCGAGGAAGGCAAGCGCACCTACGGCGACGTGATTCCCTCGCACGGCGCCGACAAGCGCATCGTCACCCTCAAGCAGCCGATCGGCGTGGTGGCCGCGATCACGCCGTGGAACTTCCCGAGCGCGATGATCACGCGCAAGGTCGGACCCGCGCTCGCGGCGGGCTGCCCGGTCGTCGTCAAGCCCGCCAAGAACACGCCGCTCTCGGCGCTCGCGCTCGCGGAGCTCGCCGACCGCGCGGGCCTTCCCGCGGGCGTGCTCAACGTCGTGCCCGCGGCGCGCGCGACCGCAGTGGGCGCCGAGCTCACGGGCAACCCGAAGGTCCGCAAGCTGTCGTTCACGGGCTCGACCGAGATCGGCAAGCTGCTGATGCGGCAGTGCGCCGACACCGTGAAGAAGGTGTCGCTCGAGCTCGGCGGCAACGCGCCGTTCATCGTCTTCGACGACGCCGACCTCGACGCGGCGGTCAAGGGCGCGATCGCCTCGAAGTACCGCAACGCCGGCCAGACCTGCGTGTGCGCCAACCGCATCCTCGTGCAAGACGGCATCCACGACGAGTTCATGCGCAGGTTCTGCGAGGCGGTGAGCGCACTCAGGGTCGGCGCGGGAACACAGGATGGCGTCTCGATCGGGCCGCTGATCAATTCGGCGGCGGTCGAGAAGGTCGAGGAGCTGGTCGCAGACGCGGTCGAGAAGGGAGCGACCGTCGTGCTCGGCGGCAAGCGGCACGCGCTCGGCGGCTGCTTCTACGAGCCGACGATCCTCACCAACGCCACGCCCGAGATGGCCTTCGCGCGCGAGGAGATCTTCGGCCCGGTCGCGCCCGTGTTCCGCTTCGGCAGCGAGGCCGAGGCGATCGCGATGGCGAACGACACCGAGTACGGGCTCGCGGCCTATTTCTACGCGCGCGACATCGGGCGCGTGTGGCGCGTCGCGGAGGGGCTCGAGTACGGCATCGTCGGCATCAACGAGGGCATCATCTCGACCGAGGTCGCGCCGTTCGGCGGCGTGAAGGAGAGCGGAATCGGCCGCGAGGGCTCGAAGTACGGCATCGAGGACTACCTCGAGATCAAATACCTTTGCATGGGCGGAGTCCAGGGCTAGCCCGGGCAGCACCGCTTTCCTTCGAGGGATCCGCCGCTGGCCGGGGCCCAGTTGGCCGAGCGGTTTCAACTTGGGAGGCGCGCGCGACGAGCGGCGCGTTCCCGCCACCAGACGGAGCATCCATCCAATGTCGAGCAACTCGGAGCTGTTCAAACGCCGCCAGCACGCGATTCCCGCGGGCCTCGGGACCATGCATCCGATCTTCTGCGAGCGCGCGCACAACGCGGAGCTGTGGGACGTCGAGGGCCGCCGCTTCATCGACTTCGCGAGCGGCATCGCGGTGCTCAACACGGGACACCTGCACCCGAAGGTGAAGGCCGCGGTCGCGGCCGAGCTCGAGCGCATGAGCCACGTCTGCTTCCAGGTGACGCCCTACGAGCGCTACGTCCAGGTCGCCGAACGCCTCAATGCGCTCGCGCCCGGCACGACGCCCAAGAAGACGCTGCTGCTCTCGACGGGCGCGGAGGCGGTCGAGAACGCCGTGAAGATCGCGCGCGCACACACGGGGCGCTCCGCGGTGATCGCGTTCTCGGGCGGGTTCCACGGGCGCACGCTGTTCGCGCTTGCGCTGACGGGCAAGGTCGTCCCCTACAAGGCGGGCTTCGGCCCGCTCGCGCCCGAGGTCTTCCACGTCCCCTACCCGATCGACTATCACGGCGTGAGCGCGGGTGATTCGCTCGCCGCGCTCGAGCGCCTGTTCGCGAGCGACGTCGATCCCACGCGCGTCGCCGCGATCATCATCGAGCCCGTGCTCGGCGAAGGCGGCTTCTACGCTGCGCCGCCCGAGTTCCTGCAGGCGCTGCGGCGGATCTGCGACGAACACCGCATCGTGCTGATCATCGACGAGATCCAGACGGGCTTCGCGCGCACGGGCCGCATGTTCGCGGTCGAGTACGCGGAGATCGAGCCCGACCTGATGACGCTCGCCAAGAGCCTCGCGGGAGGCTTCCCGCTCTCCGCGGTCACCGGCAAGGCCGAGATCATGGACGCGCCGAAGCCGGGCGGCCTCGGCGGCACCTACGCGGGCTCGCCGGTCTCGTGCGCGGCCGCGCTCGCGGCGATCGCGGCAATCGAAGAGGAGAAGCTCGCGGAGCGCGCGCTGCGCCTCGGAGACCTGATCGACAAGCGCGTCCGCGCGCTGTCGCAGGAGGCCGCGGGTGCGTGCATCGGCGACGTGCGCCACCTCGGCGCGATGGCCGCGATGGAGCTCGTGACCGATCGCAAGACGCGCGCGCCCGACGCCGATCTCACGAAGGCGCTCGTGCAGAAGGCGGCGACCAAGGGCCTGGTGCTGCTCTCCTGTGGCGTGCGCGGCAACGTGATCCGCTTCCTGCCTCCGCTCACCGCCAGCGACGAGCTCGTCGACGAGGGGCTCGACCTGCTGCGCGAAGCGCTGCTCGAGCTGCGAGGCTGATCCCGCCCGGCCCGCGGGGCCCCCGGCCGGTGGAGCGTCGATCGATTCCGGACGGGGAGCTGCGCGGGCAAGCGGCGGATCGCGCCAAGAGCCGGCGGCACGACCCGGGCTGGTCTGGCCGGCGAAGCCGACGGCTTCTCGCCGATTCGCCCTCGATTCGCCTGCGAGCCCGCAGCAGCGCGCCTCCCGAACTGGCACGCGAATTGCTCCGCCGCGCGCGGGGAGATTCGGAGGTGGCGGTGGAGTCGGCGCGATCGATCGTATGGCTCGGCGACGAGCGGATGGCGGTGGAGCTCGCAGCGGAGTGCCCGGCGCTCGAGGTCGTCTGGGAGCGGGATCTCGCGTGCGCGCGCGCGCTCGGCTGCGCGGATTTCGACGCGATCGTGCTCGCGTGCGACAACGCGACGCCGGCCCTCGAGGCGCTCGCCGAGCTTCGCGCGCGCGGTCCGCTGCCGCCCGCGTTCGTCCTGCTCGACTGCGCGGGCGAGCCGCCGCTCGAGGATCTTCGCGCC
>DASPGF010000088.1:0-4576 GCA_035620755.1 Myxococcota bacterium | reverse complement strand
CGCCGACTCCAACACCACCTGCCCCACGCAGAAATGCGAATCGTGCGTGAGCGTGAGCGCCAGCCGTCCGACGCCCGCACGCTGCGCACAACGCGCGGCATCACCCGCGAGGCGCAGCGCAGGCGGGCCCTCCGCCTCGCGCACCACCTCGATCTCGCGCCAGCGCAGCGCGCCCGCGCGCAGCGCGCGCCGCGCCGCGAGCTTCGCCGCGAAGCGCACCGCGAGCCGCTCCGCGCCGCGCGGGCCGCGCGCCGCGAATGCGCGCTCGCGCTCGGTGAACAGCCGTTCGCGCAGCCGGTCTCCGTAGCGCTCGAGCAGCGACGCGAAGCGAGCCACGTCGACGAGCTCGATGCCCACGCCGACGATCACTGGATCGCCGCCCGCAGATCGCGGACCGCGAGGTCGAGCCCGACGAGCAGCGCGCGTGCGATCGCCGCGCGCCCGACGGCCACGCACTGCACGGCGGGAAGATCCGCGAGCACCTCGACGACCGTCGCGTAGTCGAGCCCGCCGCCGATCGCGATGCCGAGCCGCAGCTTGGCGGCGAGGCGAACCGCGTCCGCGAGCGCCTCGAGCTCCGCGCGGCGCTCGGCGTCGGGCAGATCGAGGATCGCGCCCGTGTAGAGCTCGACGCCGCTCGCGCTGTGCGCGTGCGCGGCCTTCACCGCGTCGAGCCTCGGCGGCACCCGCAGCGAGACCGGAATGCCGGCCTCGCGCAGCGTGTGCACGACCGGCGCGACCGGCGCGCTGCCCGCGCGCAGATCCAGTGCGCCACCCGCGGGCCCGCCGTCGCGCGCGCCTGCCGCGACGAGCACGCGATCGGGCCGCGTCTCGAGCGCGAGCTTCACCAGGGTCGGGCTCGCGGCCATGCGCAGCTCGAAGCGCCGCGCCGCGCGCCGCAGCTCGCGCACGTCGGCCTCGGCGGCCGGCTTGGGCTCGTCCTCGATGCCGAGCCGCACCGCATCGACGCCCGCGAGATCCGCGAGCGCGGCCGCCGCGGCGAGGTTGCTGCCGCCGAAGCGCGCCGCCTCGCGCAGCCCCAGCATCGAATCGAGCGCGACAACCAGACGGCGCATTCCTCTACCCCCCGAGCGAGCGGCGCAGCTCTTCGGCGAGGTCGTTCGCGTGCTCGCGAATCCGCTGCTCGTCCTCGCCCTCGACCATCACGCGCACCTTCGGCTCGGTTCCGCTGTAGCGGACGAGCACGCGGCCGCGCTCGCCGAGCGCGCGCTCGATTTGCTGGAGCTTGCGCTGAACGCTCGGCAGGCTCTCGATCGGCTTGCGCTCGGCGACGCGCACGCTCACGAGCACCTGCGGGTAGCGCACGAAGTCGGTCGTGAGCTCGGAGAGCTTGCGCCGCTTGCGCCGCATGATCGCGAGCACCTGCAGCGCGGTGATCAGCCCGTCGCCGCTCGTGTTGTGGTCGAGGAACACGATGTGGCCCGACTGCTCGCCGCCGAGGTTGAAGCCGCCCTCGCGCATGGTATCGACTACGTAGCGGTCGCCGACCTGCGTGCGCAGCAGGCCGACGCCGATCTCCTCCAGCGCCTTCTCGAGGCCGAGGTTGCTCATCACGGTCGCGACCACCTGGCCGCCGCGCAGCACGCCGCGCTCGACCATGTCGCGCGCGCACAGCGCGAGCAGCTGATCACCGTCGAGGATCTCACCGGTCTCGTCGACCATCACCACGCGATCCGCATCGCCGTCGAGCGCGATCCCCACGTCGGCGCGCACCTCGCGCACCTTCTCCACCACGTTCTCGGGGTACATCGAGCCGCAACGCTCGTTGATGTTGCGCCCGTTGGGCGCGACACCGAGCCGGAACACCTCGGCGCCGAGCTCTTCGAGCACGGTCGGTCCGACCACGTAGGAAGCGCCGTTCGCGCAATCGAGCACCACGCGCATGTCCTCGAGCGTGAGGTCGATCGGAAAGGTCTTCTTGAGGAAGACCACGTAGCGCCCAGCGACGTCCTCGATCCGGTGGGCCTGTCCGATCTCTTCCGATGGCGCGCACAGGCTCGCGAGCTCGCCCGAGAAGATCAACGACTCGATCTCGCGCTCGATCGTGTCGGGCAGCTTGAAGCCGTCGCTCGAGAAGAACTTGATGCCGTTGTCGTAATAGGGGTTGTGGCTCGCGGAGATCATCACGCCGGCCTGGCAGCGCATGTCCGCGGTGAGGAACGCCATCCCGGGTGTGGGCATCGGCCCGACCTGGATCACATCCACACCCATCGAGCAGATGCCCGCGGCGAGCGCGTCTTCGAAGAGATAGCCCGAGAGGCGCGTGTCCTTGCCGATGATGATGCGGTGATGCCGCGCGCCATCCTTGCGGAACACGCGCGCGATCGCCTTGCCGAGCGACAGCGCCATCTCCGCGGTCATCGGATGCACGTTCGCCGTTCCGCGCACGCCGTCGGTCCCGAACAGCTTCCTCTCGCTCAACTCCTTCCGCCTCCTTCGGGCGCCGCGAGTGTCGCCGGCGGCACGGGCTCCGCAGCCGCGATCGGCTCCACGTTCACGCGCAGCTTGACCGGCTTGTCGGAATCGACCCAGATCTGGTCCACGCCGAGCGAGAGCCGCACCTCGCGCTCGAGCGGCGCGCTCAAGCCGTTCACGTCGATCGTTTCGGTCAGCACCTCGGAAAGCCGAAGCACCTTGCTGCGCGCACCCTCGAGCCAGACGCGCGGCGGGTCGATCTCGACCGCGCCGATCACGTAGCCCGCGGCGGGTGCGCCGTCGAGGTCCGCGGTGATCCGCACCGATTTCCGGCCGCGCCGCTCGAACTCGAGCTCGATCGTCGCGGGCGAGCGGCTCACGATGCGCGCGCCCTGCGGCAGCACGAGCGTCGTCTCGTCGACGAGGTACACCGCGTTTCCGGGCTTCGCGCCCTCGAGGTTGACGGAGTACTCCATGTTCTTGGTCGAGATGTTGCGCAGCGCCGCGCGCGGGCCGAGCACGCGGATGTTGATCACCTCGGCGCTCTTGCGCGTGATCACGAGCTCTTCGGGCATGCCGACGAAGGTCACGGGAATGTCGAAGCCGCGCTCGATCTTCGACGAGCCGTGCGACATGCCCCAGAGCGCCGAGGCGATCGCGAGCGCGAGCAGGCCGTAGCGAATCTGGTACCCGCGCATGCTATCCCGCCGACCGCACCTTCGAGGCCGGGCCCGAGCGCGCAGCCGCCGCGACGTCGCGCTCGGCGCCCTCGCGCTCCGCGTCGCCCGCGCTCGCGCTCGCGCCTGCCTCGAGCTCGGCGCTCGCCGCGAGTCCCTCGCCGGGCGCGCGCAGCTCGCGCGCGCCGCTCATCGCGTCGCGCAGCACCACGCGCAGCCGCGCGGCATCGAGGCCGCTCACCATCTCGCCGCCCATCACGACCGAGATCGTCGCGGTCTCCTCCGACACCACGATCACCACGGCGTCGGTCTCTTCGGTGATGCCCACCGCCGCGCGGTGTCGCGTGCCCACGCCCTCGGGCAGATCGTCGCGGAGCGTCAGCGGCAGAATGCAGCCCGCGAACGCGATGCGGCCGTTCTGGATCACGACCGCGCCGTCGTGCAGCGGCGAATACGGCACGAACAGCGAGATCAACAGCTCCTTCGAGACGTTCGAGTCGAGCGGCGTGCCCGCTTCGATCTGATCCTCGAGGCCGGTGTCGCGCTCGAGCACGATCAGCGCGCCCACCCGGCGCTGCGCGAGACCCTGCGCGGCGCGCACCACCTCCTCGAGCATCTGCGACTCCTGCTGTGCGGAGACCGACGGGAAGAAGCCGCGGCCCACGCGCGCGAGCGCGCGCCGGATGTCGTGCTGGAACAGGATCACGATGATGATCACCGCGGGCTCGGTGAGCTTCTCGAGAATCGCGCGCATCGTGAGCAGGTTGAAGAGCTCTGCGGCGAGGTTCGCGACCACGAGCACGATCAGGCCGATCAGGATCTGCACCGCGCGCGTGCCGCGCATCAGCAGCATCAGCCAGTAAATGCCGAGCGCGACGAACAGGATGTCGATCGAGTCGCGCAGCGGGTCGAAGTTGCTGCTCAGGTACTGCCAGAGCTCGCGCCAGAGCTGCCAGAGGTATTCGATCACGCGATCGCCCCCCGCCGCGCCTCGCGCGCAGCGCGCGCCACCGCCGCGGCGCGCAGCGCGCCGGCGACATCGTGCACGCGCAGCGCGTCCGCCCCCGCGAACACCGCGACCGCGCACGCAGCCGCGGTCGCGCGATCCCGACACTCCACCGGGTCGCCCGTGAGCTCGCCGAGAAACGACTTGCGCGACGGCCCGACGAGCACGGGCAGCCCGAGCCGCTCGCGCAGCGCGCCCGCGTTCGCGAGCAGCACGAGGTTGTGCTCGAGCCGCTTGCCGAAGCCGATGCCCGGGTCGATCGCGAGCCTTTCATCCGGAATGCCTGCCGCGCGCGCGAAATCCACCGATTCGCTCAGCTCGGCGGCGACCTCCCCGAGCACGTCGTCGAACTGCGGATCGCGCTGCATCGTCTCCGGCACCCCTCGCAAGTGGCCGACGATCAGCGCGGCCCGCGCGGCCGCGACCGCGCGCGCGAGCGCCGCGTCGAAGCGCAGCC
>DASPGF010000087.1:0-6789 GCA_035620755.1 Myxococcota bacterium | reverse complement strand
GGGCCAGCGCGCCACAGGCGAGCAGCAACACCGATCTGGGCTGAGCTCCAGCGCGCGCCATCTTCGTCCTACGCGGCCTTGGCGGCCCGCTGCGCGACGAGCTTCTTCGCCGTCTCCACCGCGGTCGCGGCGTCTCGGCAGTACGCATCGGCGCCGATCGCCGTCGCGAATTCGTCGTTGAGCGGCGCCCCGCCCACCATCACGATGTAGTTGTCGCGAATTCCCTCGCTCTTCAGCGTGTCGATCACGACCTTCATGTACGGCATCGTGGTGGTCAGCAGCGCGGACATTCCGAGGATGTCCGGCTGATGCTCCTCGATCGCCGCCATGTACTTCTCGACGGGCGTGTTGATACCGAGGTTGATCACCTCGAAGCCCGCGCCCTCCATCATCATGCCGACGAGGTTCTTGCCGATGTCGTGGATGTCGCCCTTCACGGTGCCGATCACCATCTTGCCGATCGGCTTGGCGCCGGTCTCCGCGAGCAGCGGCCGCAGCACCGCCATTCCCGCCTTCATCGCGTTGGCGGCGAGCAGCACCTCGGGCACGAACAGGATGCCGTCGCGGAAATCGATCCCGACGATCGTCATGCCCGCGACCAGGCCCTCGTCGAGCGCGCGCGACGCGGACCAGCCGCGCTCGAGCAGGATGTTCGTGCCCTCGACGATCTCATCCGCGAGACCGTCGTACATGTCGTCGTGCATCTGCTTGACGAGCTCGTCATCCGGCAGATCCGCGAGCACCACCTCTTCCCCGTTCTCGATCTCTTCGTTGGCCATGGTCATCTCCTGATTTCGATTCCGATCTTCGATCCCGATCAACCCTTGCGCCGCATCGACCCGTTGAGCGCGGCAACTCGGCCCGTCGGCGGCGCATCCTGCAGGCTCGCCACCGGAATCAGCGCGCGGATCCGCTCGTGGAAGCGCCGCACGCCTTCCTCCTGGCCCGAGAGCACGCCGCCCTGATAGCTGCTCGAACGCACGCCCGCGTCGGTCCAGGTGCAGAACTCGAGGTCTTCCTCGATGATGTTCCGGCCGATCCGCCGATTGAGGTAGCGAGCCGCGCGCATGGCGCGCCGATCGTCGTCGAGCGCCAGCGCGAAGCGCTGAATCGTACAGCGGTCCGGGCCCGCCGGCAGCACCTGGTAGATGCCGACCAGATCCGGAGTCAGCAGCAACACCGTGGCCGGAAAGATCCCGTAGTAGGTCCACGCGCGCTGATACTCGTCGCGCAGGTGCGGGACGGCCGGCAGCACGCGCTGATAGGCGCGCTCACTCCAGACCGGCGATTCCTTCTGCTGCAGCACCGCGAACGAATGAGCGCGCGCCGCGCTCGAGTCGTCCTTCGGACGCGCGTCGCCGAACAGCCGGCCCATTGCGGAGAGCCCGGTGGGGATGTAGTAGCCCTCGCTCTCGTCCTCGGAGAACATCTTCCAGTTGAACTCGCAGCTGCGCAGCTCGCGCGAGCCCCAGGGCTTCATCTCCGCGAACCGGAAGTGTCGCGCGACGTCCGCGAGCGGCTCGAGCGTCTCCGCGACGCTCGGGCCATTGCCGCCGAAGCGCACGAACACGAAGCCCATCCACTCTTCGATCTCGACCTCCGGCAGGCTCAGCTTGGATCGATCGAGCTGGTCGAAGCCCGGGTCGCTCGCGACGGATTGCAGCTGGCCGTCGTAGCCGTATGTCCAGCCGTGGTACGGGCAGACCATCGAGCCGCGGCAGCTGCCGGTCTCGCCGGCCACGACGCGCGAGGCGCGGTGTCGGCAGACGTTGTGGAACGCGCGCAACCGCCCGCGCTCGTCGCGAATCGCGAGCGCTCGTTCGCCTGCGACGTCGAGCGTCATGTAGTCGCCGCTGTTGGGCGCCTGGCTCGTGTGCCCGATGAGCCACCAGTAGCGCCGGAAGATGTGCTCGGCCTCGAGCTCGTAGAACTCGGGGTCGTGGTAGACCCAGGGCGGAAGCGTCTCGACCTCGACGCCCCGCTGCGCGTCGCTCGGCGGAGAGGCCTTCGATACGACTGCGTGCGGGCCGAACGCCGAGAACTCGGCGGGGAACACGCTCGCGAGAAAGCCCCGCAGCGTGGTCTTCGCGGCCTGGAAGTCGAACGAGCGCTCGTCCTGGAGCATCGTCTCCGGCAGCGAAGAGAGCAGGTGATAGAACGCGCGCCCGAGCGCCGCGTGATCGAGGTGCGGGTAGTTGCCGCGCGTCGCGATGCGCTCGAACAGCTTGACGATGCGCTGCTCCATCGCCGCTCCGCGGGCCCCACACACGCGCATGTAGTCCGCGCGTCCGCTGGCCTCGCCCCAGAATGCGGCCCACACCGCAATGCGACGCGGGTCGCAGACCTCGGGGTCGAAGTCGACCTCGATCATCGCCTCGAGCAGCTGCACGGGATCCTCGCCCGCGCGATCGAGCGCCTCCTGCTGGCGCAGCTCGAACTCGCGGTCGACGTGCTCGAGCGTCGCGAGCAGCAGCGCCTGCTTCGAGTGGAAGTAGAAATTGACGATGCCGGTCGAGAGGCCGGCGATCTTCGCCACCTTCGCGATGGTGGTGCGCGAGAGCCCGTGGCGCGCGATCGAGGTGATCGTGGCTTCGATGAGCTCGCGCCGGCGCCGCGCGTCGCGCGGCTCCTTGCTCGCCTCTTCGGGCTCGACCCGACTCGCCGAGACCATCCCACGACTCCCAGTCCTGAACGAGTGGACCTGAATGACTGGACGGAACTGCTGAACTTGAACTGCTGGACCCGAACTGCCGCCGTCGAACGACCGCGCTCGAACCCTCGCTCGCGGACGGCTATCCCGAAGAGCCACGGAACCGTTCGGGAACGCCCTCGACCCGCTGTCCGCTGGCCGGCTCGCGGCGAGCATCCTAGCTCATATTGAATGATTCGTCAGTATTGACGATGCATTCATTTTCGAATCGGCAGATCGTCGGCCCGGCATGATTGGAGCCCCGCGGGTGCGGCCGAGCCGTAATGGGGCTGGAAAGCGGTGGCCTCGCGCTCCCTAGCGCGAGTTGGCGAGTCCGCTTCGCGAGGTCGATTGCCCCACGGGGATAGCGCTCCGGGCCGGCAAGCCTACCAGCGGCCGTTTCCGGGCTTCATGTCCTGGGGGTCGAGCGCGATCTTGTAGGCGTCGCGGATCTTCGCGTCGACCGCTGGATCGATGTAGTTCGGATAGTGGGTGGAGAGGATCTGCTGCACGCTGAGCTTCGCGCGTGCGCGGATGTCCTGCGATCCGAGCTCCTCCCAGAGCGTCGGCTGCAGCCGATCGCCAAGCTCCGGGTAGATGTACTCGCTCTCCATCAAGCCGAGGGTCTGGTCGCTGCCGAGATAGTGGCCCGGGCCGCGCACGACTTCCTCGATCAGCTCGACCGAGAGCGTCTCGTCCGTGACCTCGATCCCGCGCAGCACGCGCAGCACGAAGCCGAGCATCTCCGAGTCGATCGCCATCGCCTCGAAGCTGCAGCCGAGCAGGCTTGCCTGCATGCCCGCGGATTCGTGGATCATGTTCGCGCCCGCGAGCCCGGTCATCAGCGCGTTGATCGCCTTTTCGACGCCCGCCTGATTGTCGGGCACCTTCGAGTCCGTCATGCTCGCCGCGCATCCGCTCGGCAGGTCGTAATGATTTGCAATCTGCGCGGAGGCCGCGTTGAGCAGCGCCTCTTCCGGTCCGCCGCCGGAGAATGCGCCCGTGCGCAGGTCCGAAGTGAACGGCCAGTTGCTGAAGATGGTCGGATGCCCGGGCTTGAGCAGGTTCACCATCGCGACGCCGCCGAGGCCCTCGGCGGTGGTCTGCACGAGCGTGCCCGCGAGCGCCGCGGGCGCCGTCGCGCCGGCCTGCGCGGCGATGATCATGTCGACCGGCATGCCGACGCGCACGGCCGCGCTCGCGACCTCGAGGCTGAGCTCGCCGTAGCGCAGCGGCGGCACGATGCCTGTGCAGTAGAGCGTGCAGCAGGGCTTCTCGGCGAAGCGACCCTCGCCGCCGAGGATCATGTCGAAGATGTGCGCGGCCGCCTCGAGACCGACGCCGCTCGTGAAGCCCGCGCCCATGTGCTTCGTGGTTCCCGAGGCGACCGCGTACGTGATGTTCACGTCCATGTCGAGGCCGCCTTCCATCTCGGTCGGCACCACGGTGCGCCCGAACCAGTGGATGTTCGGCAGCCGGTCCGCGAGCCGCGCGAAGTCGTACTCGTCGAGCAGCGTCGAGGGCCGGTACTTTCCGGTCTTGGGATCGGGCACCGATACCGCCGCGCCCGCGGTTCCGAAGTGGACCTTCTTCCCGGTGAGCTCGAGGTCGTGCTGCGGCTCGCGCCCGTAGAGCACGAAGTTGCGCGCGGCGCCCGCGATCATGTCCTCGATGTAGGCGCGCGAGAACAGGATGCGCTGGTCGTCGGTGATCGTGAGGCCCTTCGCGCGCGCGAGCTCGATGATCTCGGGGCTCGCGTCGCCCATCCCGACGCGCTCGAGCACCTGGAAGGCCGCCTCGCTGACGCGCTCGACCTCGCGGTCGGTGAGCGGCTTGATGGCGCCGCCCGAGATTCCCGGCCAGACCACCTTGGCGCGCTTGAGCTGCGCCTGCTCGCGCACGGTCATCCGGGCCGCGCGTCCTCGGCGTCCGGCCGGCTTACGGCTCTCCTCGGGCATGCTCCGCTCCTCGCTCGTCGGGTGTCTCCCGAGCGCGCTCGCCATGGCGCCTCGGGATCCGGGAATCCAGCCGAACGCCGCGATCTTAGCAAGGGGCCGCGGCGGTGTTTCTCGCGCCGCGGGCGCCCGCGCGATCAGGCGCGCTTCGGGATCAACACGCAGTAGTCGAGGTCGAGCACCACGTTCGACGGATAGCGCTCGCGCGTGCCGCCCTCCGCGCCCGGCGGCGCGAGCTCGACGGGCGCGCTGCGCGGATCCTGGTTCTTGAGCGCGACCAGACGCAGCCGCAGCGCACCGAGGTCGGCTCGGCCGAGCTCGATCCGCTCGCTGACGTCCGTGAAAGCGTACAGCGTGTCACCGGCGACGGTCGGATTCGCGTGGGTTCCCGCGTTGAACGCGAGGATGCGCAGCGCGTTCTCGAGCCCGTCGTAGGCGATCGCATGCGCGAGCGAGATCACGTGGCCGCCGTAGACGATGCGCTTGCCGAGCCGCGTCTCCTTCTGCGTGTGGTGGTTGAAGTGCACGCGTGCGGTGTTCTGATACAGCCGCGTCGCCATCTGGTGCTCGGCATCCTCGATCGTCAGGCCCTGCGGGTGCAGGATGCGCTCGCCGGGCTCGTAGTCCTCCCAGAACGCACCGCCTCCGGTCGCCGCGCAATCGAAGCGCGAAACGTCGAGCGATTCGGGAATCGACAGCTGGTCCACCGCGACCCGCGACGGCAGGCGCGGCGAATCCTCGTCGCCGGTGCGCTGATCGGGCTTGCGCTTGTTGACCATCGCCCAGCGGTAGAATTGCAGCACGAGCTCGTCGCGCTGGTTGAAGCCGCGCGTGTGCACCCAGACGATTCCCACGTCGCCCTTCGACGTCTCGCGCTTGGCGATGACCTCGCTCTCCGAGCGCAGCGTATCGCCCGGATGCACGGGCGCGCCGAAACGCACGTCCGCGTAGCCGAGGTTCGCGGGTGAGTTGAGCGAGATGTCTTGCACGGCACGCCCGAACACGATGTGGAACACCAGCAGGTCGTGCGCGAGCTCGCGCTCGAAGCCGAGCCGGCGCGCGAGCTCGCTCGAGCAGTGGAGCGGCCGGCGGTCGCCGGTCAGCGCGATGTAGAGCGCGAGGTCGCCTTCGGTCACGGTGCGCGGAACGGCGTGGCGGAAGACCTGCCCGCGCGAGAAGTCTTCGAAGAAGTTTCCGTCCGCGGTCTTGCTGGGGGTGCTCATCGGTCGCCGTCCCGGTGCGTCAGCGCAGCGGTTCGACCGTGTAGCGCAGGATCGACCAGTCGCGCGACCACGCGTCGACCGGCACGCCGGCCTTGCGCTTGAGCTCGCGCCAGAACAGCGACGGCTCGCGCAGGCTCTCCCAGACGGCCGGCAGGAAGGTTCCCTGCCGCCCGTCGCAGCGCAGCACGAGGCCGTCGATACCCGGTCGGATGCGCTCGAGCAGTGTGCGCTCGTCGGGCGCGAGGATCGGCTCGAGGGCGCTCAGGATCGCCGCGCCGATCTCGAGGTCTGCGAGCTCCCACGCGTCGAGCGGCGGGAATCGGTCATCGCGAAACGCAGCTCCGAATGCGTTGTGCGCGATGTCGGAGACCAGCGGGCGGCTCGGCTCGAGGCTGCCCACACAGCCGCGCAGCGCCCCCGCGCGGCGCAGCGTGACGAAGCTCGCGCGCGGCTCGCGTAGCTCGAGCGCGAAGTGGCTGGGGTCGAGCGCGAGCGGCTCGCCGGTCTCGAGCCCGCTGGCGATCGATCGCCGCGCAACCCCGAGCAGCGTCGCTGCGTCCGCGCGCGCTCGCGGCGACTCGCTCGGCCGATCAGCAGAACACATAGGCGCCGTAGCCGACGACGCGCCGCCGGTCGCCCGCGGTGTCCCCCGAGCTGCGCAGGTCGACGGTCTCGACCGACAGCTGGTGGCGACGCGCGGCGACGAGCAGGCCGCGCGCGGGAACCCGGCCGCACGCGGATTCCGGTTCGAGCCCATCGACGTCCAGCGACTCGATCGCGCGCGTCGTCGCGGCGTCGAGCCGGCGCGCGGTCTCGTAGTCGAGGTAGTGGCTGAGATCGGAGCTCACGACGATCAGCGTCTCGGGCCCGCCCCATAGGCACTCGATCACCTCGCCGACCTCCGCGGGCTCCGCTTCGCCCA
>DASPGF010000086.1:0-9281 GCA_035620755.1 Myxococcota bacterium | reverse complement strand
GAGCGGCGTCGATCGGCGGCTCGCCCAGCTGGGCCTCGACGACGAAGCGCGCCAGAAGCGGCTCGCCGTGGCGCTGGTCGACCTGTCGACTCCGGGAGCGCCGCGCGCGGCGTCGGTCAACGGCGACACGATGATGTACGCCGCGAGCCTTCCGAAGATCGCGGTGCTGCTCGCGGCCTTCGAGAAGATCGCCCAGGGCAAGATGCAGCTCGACGCTGCCACCGAGCACGGCCTCAACCGGATGATCAAGGCCTCGTCGAACCACGATGCGACCGAGATGATGCACCGGGTCGGCAAGGAGTACATCGCGCGGGTGCTGCTCTCGCCGCGCTATCGGCTCTACGATCCCGAGCACAACGGCGGGCTCTGGGTCGGCAAGGATTACGCGCAAGCAGGGCTGTGGCGCCGGGATCCACTCCACAACCTCTCGCACGGCGCGACCGCGATGCAGGTCGCTCGCTTCTACTATCTGCTCGCGACCGACAACCTCGTGACGCCCGCCTACTGCCGGAAGATGCGCGAGATCCTCGCGGGCAGCGAGCTCGACCACAAGTTCGTACGCGCGCTGCGCGAGATCGACCCCGAGGCCGCCGTGTCGCGCAAGTCGGGCTCGTGGTCGACGTTCCACTCGGACAGCGTGCTGGTCGAGCGGGACGGGCACCGCTACATCGCGGTTGCGCTCAGCGACGACGCGGACGGGTCGGCGTGGCTCGGGCGCCTCGTCGCGGACTTCGATGCGTTGATCGTCGGTGATTCGACCGTCGCGGGCCGGCGCGCGCCCGAGGTGGGCCAGGCGACGCGCTGATCGCTCGACCGCGAAGTGAGGTTTCCCTCGCGGGCTCAGTGGCGCGGCTCGGCCGCCTCCGGTTCGGTCGGCGCGTCGAGCTCCCCCGCGCGAATCCGCTCGATCGCGCGCTGGATCGCCGCTTCGTCGGATCCGTCGTCGAGCGCCGGCGCGCGCTCGCCGGGCGCGTCGCGCGGCGGATGGTCGCGCTCCATCATCTCGTGGATCGCGGTCGCGAGCTGCTCGTGGAGCTCGGCCGAATTCCTGCGCAGCACATTCGACAGCAACACGACGATGTAGTGCAGGCGGCGTCCGGGCTCATCCGTCTCGACTCCGGTCACCGAGTTCAAGTAATTCCTCACGTTTCCCTTGTACTTGCCACAGGTGAAGCCCGCTTCCGGCTTGCAGTCGTAGAGCGATCCCGACTTGAAGTAGAGCGCCGCGCGGCGCAGCGCGGGCGACGCCGCATAGCGGATGCGCCCCTCCGAGAGGTAGAGCAGGCGCTTGATGGCGAGGCTCGCGTGCGCATCGACGAGCCGGCCCTTCTCGAGCTGCACCATGTAGCGCAGAAGCTCGCGCGCGGTCGCCGTGCTCGTCCCGCCCGGGATTCGCGCCTGACCTTCCTTGGTGAAGAAGCTCCCCTGGCGCAGGCGCTCGAGATCGAGGCCGTTGCGGCGGATCGGCTGCTGGATCGCGTCGGTGTAGATGCGGGTGAGCACCGGCTTCGGCGTCTCGCGAAAGAAGCGCTCGGCGACCTCGCGCGGCGGTGGATAATCGGAGCCGAACCGCGAGAGCAGCACGAGCTGCGACATGATCGTGCTGCCCGCGGCGTTCGAGCTGCTCGACATCATCCAGTCGAGCCAGGTCCACAGGTTGGCGCGATCGCCTTCGCGGATCGGGCGGTACTCGATCTCGGTGTCGCCGGGATGCCAGAATGGAACCGTGTGCGCATCGTGCCGGATGAACGCGTCCGCGACGTGCTCGGTGTTCTTGAGCAGCGCGTCGCGCGCGGCCGGATCGTCGGCGTAGACGTCGGCGAGCGCCTGGAACCACGCGAGCGCCACCATCAGCTTGCCGACGCTCCCCGGGTTCTGCGGCTGCTCGGAATTGTGCGCCGCATAGCGCGGTGTGTCCGGGTCGGTGAGGTCGAGAAGCGCGAGCGCGTACGCGTCGGCGTCGTCGCCGAGCAGCGAGCGGAGCGCCGCGCCGAGCTTCGCATCCGGCTCGGGAATCTCGAAGTCGGGCCGGTCGAGCAGCCGCAGCCGGATCTCGTCGATGCCGAGCCGCGCGCCCGGGGGCAGCAGCCGGCCGCGCACCTTGCCGCTCTGGGCGAGCCGATAGGCCTCGAGCCGAACGATCCCGGTCTGCTCCGCGGCGTCGAGCGGGAAGCCGTGCGCGCCGCGCGCCGCAGCGCCGAGCGCGAGCGCGCATGCGAAGCGAAGCGCATGCCGGATCACTACGACTCCTGCGGGATCCCGGACAGGTCGACGCGCGCGAGGCTGCGCTGCGCGAGGCCCGCGTCGAGCGCGCCGAGGTACCGGTTGCGCTGCGCGGCCTTGCTCTGCACGAAGGGCCGGATCTGGAGCAGCGCGAGCCGACCCTCCTTGAACGCGAACTCGACGTCGGCCGGCAGGACGTGGCCGGCCTCGTCGCGCAGGCTCGGGAAGCGCGCGACCTCCCGCGACAGCGCGATCAGCTGCTCGATCTCCGCGGGCTCGAGAAGCCGAGCCGTTCCGCTCGCGGGCCGCTTGACGATCCCGCCGCTGCTCGGCAGCTCGGTTCGCAGCGGCGCCGTGGCCTGCGCGAGGAAGCGCGTCTCGCCGGTGCGCGCGTCGATCCGCAGCGATTCGGCGGCCTGCCCCTCGACCGCGCCGCCGACGCCTTCGTTGACGGCGACGGTGAGCACGCTCGGGTCGCCGCTCTCGACATCGGCGGTGATCATCACGCCCGACTTCTCGGCGCGAAAGCTGTACTGCACGACGACCGCCGGAAAGACGTACTCCGGATCGCTCATGTTGTCCTGGCGCCAGCCGTACGAGCGCTCTTCGAACGGAGACGCCCAGACGCGTCGGATCGCGTCGAGGATCGCCTCGAATCCGACGACGTTGGGTACCGTGAGGTTGAGGCCCGCGCCCGTGAAGCCCGGCAGATCCTCGATGTTGGTGTCGCTGCGGATGAAGACGCCGTAGCTGCCGTCCGCGCCGAAGCTCGCGTCGAGCGCGGCGCGCAGCTGCGCGCGGAACTCGGGTCCGGGATCACAGCTCTCGATCCACTGTCGCAGGCGCGCGAGGAACGCGCGCACGGTCCGTTGCTGCAGCGCGGGGTCCGCGTCGAGCGCGGCGATCTCGTCGTAGCGCTGCTTCATCCATTCGAAGACCGGCGGCCCGCCGGGCTCGAGCGGCTGGTCGAGCACGCGCCGGAACCACGCGAACGGGATCACGAACCCCGGCGGCACGGCATCGCCGAAGTAGTGCTCGAGCTCGCCGAGGTTTGCGCCCTTCGGGCCCGACGAGCGGCCGGAATCCGACGCGCGCATGCGGTCGAGCGGGATCATCTCGGCGCGTGCGAGGTCGAGCTTCTCGAGGTCCGGACGAATGGCCCAGTCGCCGCCGATCCCCGCGCTCGCGCCGAACGCCGCGTCCCAGTCCGGTCCGTCCTCGTCGAGCTGCACGACACCGTTCGGGCTCACCGCGAGCACCGCGCGCATGCCGATGTGGCTGCGCACGCTCGGCAGCAGCGACTCCGCGACGACGACGTTCGGCACGCCGAGGTTGCGCGCGAGCAGCTGCACGTGGGAGACGGAGCTGCCTTCGCCGAGCGTGAGGATTCCCGCGACGGGCGGCAGGTCGGAGAGCGTCTCGGGGAGCAGGTAGATGCCGTCGCGCTGGTATTCCTCGCCGTGCGCCTCGCGCAGCACGCCGCGTGCGAGGCCGGGATTGAGCGCGCGCAGGCCCGCGCCGATCTTGCGCCCGAACAGCTCGTGCTCGATACCCGCGAGCTGGTTCGCGTCGAGCAGCAGGCCGTCGACGAGCGCCCCGTAGAACAGCAGGGGGCTCGCGCGCAGCCGGTCCTGGACGTAGAGACGCGCGAGCGGCTCGATTTGCGACAGGCGCTCCGCGGGGATCGAGAAGTCGAACGCGAGCCAGCGCGCGGCCCACTCGGGCGCGCGCGCGAGGTAGCGCAGCTCCTCCCGGTAGTCGCTCACCGTCAGCTCGCGATTCGCGCGCGTGCGCTCGACGCTCGCGCGCAGCTCGGAGAGCTGCCGCTCGCCGATCAATCCCGCGCCGTAGAGCGCGCTGCCCGCGAGCTCGAGCCAGCGCAGCCGTGCGAGGCGGCTGTCGTCGCGCGCCCGCGCGAGGACTGCGCTGCCCGCCGCGAACGCATCTGCCTCGAGCGCGAGGCTCGCGCGCAGCAGCGCAATCGCGCCCGCAGCGCTCGTCGCGGTCGCACACTCGCCGCGCAGCTCGGCGAGCAGCCGCGCGGCGACCTCGAAGCGCATGTCCGAGTTTTCGGCCTCGCCGAGCTGCGCGGCAGCGGCTTCGAGCGCGCGCTGGGCGCGCGCGTCGCCCGCCTCGGCGGCGATCGCGCGCAATGTCTCGGCCGCGCCGCGCGCTTCGTAGAGCGCGTCGATCGCGGCGGCGATCTGCTCGTAGTCCGCAGAGCGATCGGGCGCGCCGCGCTGCTTCACGTACTCGCGCACGCGCTGTGCGTCGGCGGCGTCCGGCGCGTTGTGGATCTTGGCGCGCAACGGCGCGAACGCGGGGTCGCGCTCGGCGATGCGCACCGCGAGCTGACGCACCTCGGTGGCGCCAATCGAGTCGCTCTGCTGCGGCAGCCAGTGCACCGCCTCGCGCAGCAGCGAGTAGCGCTCGGGCGCGCGCCAGCGCGGGTCGGCGGCGATCGCGAGCAGGATCGCGCGCGCGGCGGCGGCTTCGTCCTCGGCTTGGATCGCGCCGCGGTAGGAGCGCGCGCCGCGGAAGATCCAGCCGTCGTCCGCCTCGATCAAGAACTTCTCGAGCAGGATCTGCTTGAGGGTGTCGAGGTCGGCATCCGCGCCCGTGAAGCGCGCGGCATCGAGCGGCGCGAGCAGGTTCGCGATCGCGTAGCCGTCCGCGCGCATGCGCTGCACGCGGTCGTTCCAGAGGCCGTGCTGGATGCCGCCGCCGTGCTCCGCGCACGCATAGGCGACGGGCGGCTGCACGGTTCCATCGGCGCAGAACCAGCGCACCGCCTCGAACGGGCCCTTCGGCGACTGCTTGAGCTGCTCGATCCAGCGCCGGTACTCGCTCGCATCCGGCCCTGCCGAGGCCGCCGCCGAGAGCGCAACCGCGCACGCGAACGCGTAGAGCGCGACCGCGCGCGGCAGCGCGGCCAGCCTGCAGGTGGGTCGGAGCGGCGTCGACATCTGCGCCAGCATACGGCAATTCGAATCGGACTGCGTCGGCTCGCGATCCGTCGTCGACTCTCGTCGAGACGCGCAGCCGTTCAGCGTCCCGTGATATCGTGCGCTCGGCCGGAGGGCGCGGTGTTTCGACGACTCGGCATCGAACCGGGCGAGGGGCGCTTCTTCTTGTGGGGGGCTGCAGCGCTCGCGCTGGCCGGCTGGGCCGACGTCTCGGTCAAGAACGTGTCGGAGACGCTGTTCGTCAAGCGCGTCGGCGTCGCCTACCTGCCGCTCGCCTACCTGCTCAATGCGATCCTGCTCGTCGGCACCACGTTCGTCGTCGTCCAGCTCGCGGCCCGAGCGGATCGCCCGCGGCTGCTGCCGAAGGTGCTGCTCGGTCTCGCCCTGGCGCTGCTGCCGTTCTGGTACTGGGTCGAGGACGACGCGGTAAGCGCGTTCGTGTTGCTCGTGCTCGCCTCGAAGCAGTTCCAGTCGATCTCGCTGCTCGCCTATACGCTCGCCATGACCGACCTGCTCGACGGGCGCCAGGCCAAGCGGCTGTTCGCGCCGCTGATGGCGGGCTACACGCTCGGCAGCATCGTCGGGAGCTTCGCGTCGGAGCCGATCGGGAGGGTGCTCGGCATCGAGGCACTGCTGCCCGTCGCGGCCGCCGCGTTCGCGCTCGCCGGACTCTCGACGCTGCCGCTCGCCAAGTCGCTGCCGAGGGGTCTCGATCGCGACGCGATGCGCGGCCCGTGGCGCGGATCCGGCGCGCAGCGCCCGGCCAGCGACGACAGCTCGTTCCGCGAGCTGTGGTCGCGAAGCGAGCTGTTCCGGCTGTTGTTCATCGGCGCGGTCGCGAGCGGGCTGCTCGGCCCGATGCTCTACTTTCAATTCCAGTTCGTCGCGGATCGCGCCGCCGCCGGCGAAGAGGGCCTGCTCGCGCTCTACGCGCAGTTTCGCGGCTGGATCCACGTCGGCGTGCTCGCGACACAGCTCACGGTCACGGCGAACCTGTTCAAGCGGATCGGACTGCCGCTCTCGGTGCTGCTCTCGCCGATCGCGTATCTGCTCGGGTTCGCAGGCCTCAGCATCCGCTTCGACCTCGCTTCCGGCGTCGTCGCTTCGGCGGCCACCAAGCTGCCGGACAGCGCCGTCTACGACCCCGCGATGCGCATCCTCGCCAACCTCTTCCCCGAACGCGATCGGTTGCGCGCGACGGGCCTGCTCGAAGGGCCCGCCAAGCGCGCAGGCGGAGCGGTCGGCAACATCCTCTGCCTCGCAGCCGTTCATTTCGCGAGCGCGATCGCAGTCGGCTACATCGCGATCCCGATCGCGCTGAGCTGGCTCGTGGGCTCGATCTCGCTGTGGCGGCGCTATCCCGCGCTGCTGCTGCGCGCTTCGGCGCGCCGGGCGCGCTCGGGCGACGAGCTCGACATCGCGGAGCTGATCGACTCGAACACGGTGCGGTCGCTCTCCGTACACCTCGCGGGCCCCGAGCCGGCGGCCGCGATCGCGCTCGTGAGCGAGGCGCGCCCCGGCGACGCCGCGAACGCACTCGCGGAAGCCGCGCGGGCCGCGCCCGCGGCCACGCGCGCGCGCTTGATCGCGGCGCTCGACCGCGTGCTGAAGCGTGCACCGAGCGACGCCGTCGAGAGTCGACAGGCTTCGGAAGATCTCGCGACGCTGCTCGCGGAGACGCCGGATCTCAGCGAGCGCGAACGCGCGAACATCGTGCAGGCCTACAGCCGCGTGACGCCCGGCGAGGCGGCGATCCCCGTGCTCACGCGTGCGCTCGCCGACGCTTCTGCGGGCGTTCGCCTCGCCGCGGCGACCGCGCTCGATCAACGCGGGCAGCGCGTCGAGGGGGTCGGCGATGTCGCGCTCGCGCTCGGGCGCGCGGTCGAGAGCGAGGACGCGCTCGAGCGGCGCGTCGCGCTCGACGAGCTGCGCGCGCGCGTGCTGCGCGGCGCGCGGGCCTCGCGGACGCCCGACCCGAAGCGCGAGGCGGATCTCGAGCGCGTCCCGGCTTCGGAGCGCGCCGTGGCTTCGGAGCGCGATCCGGATTTCGAGAGCGACCTCGCCTGGCGGCGCGACCTCGCGCAACTCGCGCGGCTGCTGGCGCGTGACGCCGATCGCGCACGCGCGGCCGACGCGCTCGCGGAGATCGCGCGCCGCCACGGTGCGGCGGCCGCCTCGGTGCGCGACGCCATGCTCGAGCACCGGAACGACGCCGATCCGCGCGTGCGCGCCGCGCTGTTGCGCTACTGCGGCTACGCGGGCCTCACCGACTGCGCGCGCTGGATGGTCGAGCAGGCTGCGCGCGATGGCGGGCGCCGTTCTTCTGCGGTGCGGGATGCCGCGCGCGAAGGCCTGATCGCGCTCGGGCCCGAGGTCGCCGACGTGCTGCTCACCGAGCTTTCGTTCGGCACGCGCAGCACGCGCAACGCCGTGCTGCCGATCGTGCGCCGACTGCAGATCGAGCCCGCGAAGCTGCGCGCTCTGTTCGATCGCGAGCTCGAATCGATCCGTCGCAAGCTGGTCTACCGGCACGCGCTGAGCCGCGAGCCCGCGGCGGCGATCGTCGCGCAGCGGCTCCACGAGCGCATCGAGGAGGGCTTTCACACCGCGCTGCTGCTGCTCGCAGCGATCCACGGCGAAGACCGCTTCGCGGAGCTCGGCGAGCGCATCAAGCGCGGGGGCGGAGCCGGCCTCAATGCGATCCTGCTCGAAGCGCTCGATGCGCTGCTCGCGCCGGGCGAGAAGGCGCAGCTGATGCCGCTGATGGGCGACCGTGCACTCGAGCTGCGCGCGCACGCCGCGGCGAGCTCGCTCGGCATCGCCCCGCCGGACCTGCGCGAAGCCGCGCTCGCGTTGCTCGAGGATCCCGATGAGCTCACGCGCATGCTCACCGCGGAGACGCTCGCGACCGCACTCGGCGCCTCGCGGCGCCTGGCTGGCGCGCGCGATCTGGACGATCATCGCGAGGTGCTGAGTCCGATCGAGATCGCGCTCCACCTCAAGAGCTTGCCGTTGTTCGAGGAGCTCACGACGCGCCAGCTGATGAACCTCGCGAACGAGGTCCACGAGCAGCGGCATCCGGCGGGCGTGACGATCTTCCGCGAGGGCGAGCCGGGGGACTGCCTCTATCTGATCGTCGAAGGGCAGGTCCGCGTGACGCGCGGCGAGACGCTGCTGCGCGAGCAGGGTCCGAAGAGCTTCTTCGGCGAGATCGCGCTGCTCGAAGGCGAAAGCCGCACGGCGACGATCGCCACGCTCACGCCCGCGCGATTCCTGCGGCTCGACCGCGACGACCTGCTGCGCCTGATGGAGGAGCTGCCCGCGATCGCGATCGGAATCTGCCAGACCCTGTCGCGCCGCGTGAGCGAGCTCACGTCGCGCATCCACCGCTGAGCGCCGCGCGCGCCGCCGCGCGAGCGGGCTTGATCTCGGGCGCCGAAATGCCGACAATGCCGCACGCGGCCTTCGGCTGCAGGAGGATCGAGTGATGGCGGAAGCGATCGAGGGAATCCCGAGCTGCGCGGCGGGTCGAGCGCGCGCGGCGCGCGGCCTCGCGGCGCTGCTGCTCGCCGCGTCGCTGCTCGCGACGGCGCGGCCCGCGAGCGCCGAGGAATACGACCCCACCTACGCGGGTCATCCGCTGCGCGTGGTCGCCTACGCGGTCCACCCGATCGGCGTCATCCTCGACACGCTGATCTTCCGGCCGTTCCACTGGATCGGCAGCCACGAGCCGCTCAAGACGCTGTTCGGCCAGCAGGACTGATCGGTCTCGCGCGCGGGTCGCGACCGAGCGCGCCCCATCGCTCGAGAATTTGCTTGTAGGCCGATCTCGCCATTGGTATGGTTGTTGCATGGCTTCGGGTGCAACCACCGCTTCAGCTCATCCGTATCGCCCGCTGTTCCGTCCGCGCGAGGGGCGCAGCCGCAGCTAATGTGCAACTTCAGGTTTGCGTCGGCACTCGCCTTCGCGGTGTGCGGAATCGGAGCGGCCCAAGGCGCCGCTGCGGCGGATTCTCCGCCGCTTCGCGTGACCGGCATGACGTTCGTCGGAAGCCGTGGCGCGGAGAGCGAGCTCGTCGTGGAGGCGCGGAG
>DASPGF010000085.1:0-3618 GCA_035620755.1 Myxococcota bacterium | reverse complement strand
CCGCCGCGGATCGCCTCGGTCTCGCGATGGTGATGAGCGGCGTTCGTCACTTCCGGCACTGAGCGCGCCGCGGCGATCGGGCGAGGGGGTCGAGATGCGGGTGCTGGTCGTCGGCGGAGGCGGTCGCGAGCACGCGCTGGTGTGGAAGCTCGCCCAGAGCCCGCGCGTCGACGGGCTGCTGGCGGCGCCCGGCAGCGACGCGATCGCCTCGCTCGCGCGCTGCTTCCCGGCGATCGGCTCGACCCACTGCGACGCGCTGGTCGAGCTCGCCCGCGCCGAGCGCGTGGGGCTGGTCGTGATCGGCCCCGAGGACGCGCTCGCGGCGGGCCTCGCGGACCGGCTGCGCGACGCGGACCTTCCGACCTTCGGCCCCTCGGCGCACGCCGCGCAGCTCGAATCGAGCAAGGCCTTCGCGAAGCGCTTCATGCTGCGCCACGGCATCCCGACCGCTGCGTTTCGCGAGTTCAGCGACCTCGAGGCCGCGCTGCGCCACGTGCGGGGCCTCGGCGGCGCGTGCGTCGTCAAGGCGGACGGGCTCGCGGGCGGCAAGGGCGTCGCCGTGTGCGCGAGCCCGCAGGAGGCCGAGCGCGCGCTCGTCGAGATCATGCGCGAGCGGCGCTTCGGCGACGCGGGCTCGGCGGTCGTGATCGAAGAGAAGCTCGAGGGCGAGGAGGTCTCCTACTACGCGATCACCGACGGAGAGCAGATCGTGACGCTCGCGCCTGCGCAGGACCACAAGCGCGCGCTCGACGGCGATCGCGGAGAGAACACGGGCGGCATGGGCGCCTACTCGCCCGTGCCACGCGTGAGCGAGGCGATCGAGCGCGCGATCGCGAGCGAGATCCTCGAGCCGGCGATCGCGGGCATGGCCGCGGAGGGCCATCCATTCTCGGGCGTGCTCTACGCGGGCCTCATGATCGACGCGCGAGGGCGCCCGCGCGTGATCGAGTTCAACGCTCGCTTCGGCGATCCCGAGACGCAGCCGCTGATGGTGCGGCTCGAGGACGATCTGTTCCCGCTGCTCTACGGCGCCGCGCGCGGCAAGCTCGACCCCGCGGACGCGCCGCGGCACTGGGCGCCCGCGGCGGTCTGCGTGGTGCTCGCGTCGGCGGGCTACCCGCGCGCGAGCGAGACGGGGCTGCCGATCGAAGGCCTCGCGGAGCTCGAACGCGAGCCCGACGTATTCGTGTTTCACGCGGGAACCCGGCGCGCTGCCAGCGGTGGCTTCGTGACCGCGGGCGGCCGCGTGCTCGGCGTCACCGCGCGCGGTCGCGACGTCGCGGAGGCGGCCGCGCGTGCGTACGCGGCCGCGGATCGGATCCGCTTCCGCGGGATGCAGCTGCGCCGCGACATCGCGGCCGCCGCGATCGCGCAGCGGCGCTCCGGCGAGCGATGATCGACGACCCGATCGGCGGCGCGGTCGACTGGATCCGGCGCGGCGAGCTGCTCGCGTATCCGACCGAGACCGTGTGGGGGCTCGGCGCGGACGCGCGCTCGGTCGCAGCCGTCGAGAAGCTGCGCCTGTGGAAGGGGCGGCGCGACTTCGCGCCGCTCTCGATCCTCGTGGCCGACGCGGGCGCGCTCGAGCCGCTCGGCTTCGAGTTCAACGAGCTCGCGCAGCGCCTGGCAGCCGCGTTCTGGCCGGGCCCGCTCACGCTCGTGCTCAACTGCCGCTCGCGTTTCGCGCCGGGCATCCCGCGCCACGACGGAGCGGTCGGCGTGCGCTGTTCGTCGCACCCGATCAGCGCGGCGCTCGCGCGCCGCCTCGCCGAGCAGGGCGTCGGGCCGGTCACTTCGACGAGCCTCAATCGCAGCGGCCGACCCGCCGCGGCGACGCTCGCGCAGGCGAAGCAGATCTGCGGCGCGCGCGAGGATTCGCCGCGCGTGCTCGAGATCGAGGGCGCGGAGGCGGGCGGCGGCGGCGAGAGCACCGTGATCGACGCCACGGGCCCCGAGCTGCTCGTGCTGCGCTGGGGAGCGCTCGAGAAGCCGGATCTCGCGTCGGTGCTGGCCTCGCTCGAGGATGCCGGATGAGTCGCGTGCGCAAGAGCCGCCCCGAGGCGCTCGGCGCGCTCGTCGCGCGGGTGCTCGACGACCTCGGCGCGCGCGACAGCGCGCGCGTGCTGCGGATCGCCGAGCGCTGGGAATCCGCGGTCGGGGCCGAGATCGCCGCGCACTGTCGGCCGACGGCTCTGCGCGGCGCCGTGCTCGAGCTCAGCGTCGACTCGAGTGTCTGGTGCCAGCAGCTCCAGCTGCGCGCGCCCGACATCCTCGAGGCGCTCCGTGCCGCACTGCCCGAAGCCGCTCCGACGGAGCTCTGGTTCCGGGTCGCTGGTTGACCTGCCGGATGCACTGCTCTAGCCTTCCGCGCCCGTTCGAACCGGGAAGGGGGAAGGGGACGCCATGGTCAAGATTCGGTTGGCGCGCGGTGGCGCGAGGAATCGACCTCACTACCGCGTGGTGGCGATCGACGAGCGCGAGCAGCGCGACGGCCGCCCCCTCGAGTTCCTCGGCAGCTATGACCCGCGCGAGAATCCCGAGCGATTCGAGATCGCGGTCGATCGATTCGAAGCGTGGATCGCGAAGGGCGCCCAGCCCAGCACCCCCGTGAAACGCCTGGTTCAGCGCGCGCGCAAGCGCGCGGCGGCGGCGCGCTGAGGTGGCCGCCAAGCGCCCCGCGGCCGAGCTCGTCGAGTTCATCGCCAAGTCGATCGTCGACAAGCCCGACGCGGTCGCGGTCTCCGAGCACGATGGCGGCCGGCTGCTCGAGCTCGAGACCGACGCCGAGGATCGCGGGCGCGTGATCGGTCGCCAGGGCAGGGTCGCGAAGGCGATCCGCGCCGTGCTGGAGGCCTCCCGGGATGGCGCCGACTGCCGGCTCGACATCGTCGACTGACGGCGGGCTCGCACCGGCCGAACGCGTCGCGCTCGGGCGCGTGATCGGCGCGCACGGCCTGCGCGGACAGCTGCGGGTGCGCTGCTTCGGCGATGGCCCCGAGAACCTGATGCGGCTCGACGTCGCGTATCTCGGCGCGGATCCGCGCGATTCGGATGCGCGCCGCGTCGAGGTGGCGCGGGTCGCCGCGGGCCGTGGCGGCGAGGTTCGGCTCGAGCTCGCGGGGATCGCGGATCGCGAGTCGGCCGATCGGCTGCGCGGCCAGCTGCTGCTCGCGGACGCTTCGCGCCTGCGGGCGCTGCCCCGCGGTGAGTACTACAGCTTCCAGCTGATCGGCTGTCGCGTCGAGGGCGTCGACGGCGAGCGGATCGGCACGCTGCGCGAAGTCTGGGCAACGGGGGCGATCGACGTGCTCGTCGTCGAAGGCGAGCGCGGCGAGCAGCACCTGATTCCCGCGGCCGAGAGCCAGCTGCTCGCGGTGGACCTCGAGGCGCGCCGCATCGCGATCGAGATCCTGCCGGGACTGCTCGATCCCGCGTAGCACCGCGGCATCGGCGAGCGGCGCGGCGGGCCTGCCGCCCGCGAAGGAAACGGCGCGGTGCGGAGCGTCCCGGCCGCAAAGGAGAGGGCGGATTGCGCATCGACGTCGTGACGATCTTCCCGCGGCTGTTCGACGCGTTCCTCGACGAGTCGATCGTCGCGATCGCGCGCCGCAAGGGCGG
>DASPGF010000084.1:0-7986 GCA_035620755.1 Myxococcota bacterium | reverse complement strand
GCGCAGAGCGCGCGTTCGCGGCGACGAACACCTGCTCGATCGCGGCCGCGTCGGGCGTGTAATCGCGGACCACGCGGCTCACCGCCTGGTGCAGACCCCAGAGCCGCTCGGCCGGGGACGCGCGCGGCGACGCGCGCAGCGTGCCGTGCGCGACGTGTACCAGGCGACCCGCCTGCGCGTCGACCACACCGAAGCCGGTAGCCGCCGAGCCCGGGTCGATTCCGAGGATTCGCATCGGGCCTCCCACGCGCGACCGGCGCGCCGCGCTCGCGAAACGCGAGCGCGAGCGGGTGCGAGCGGTTCGGAGCCGGGGGGCGGCGCGAAGTCTAGCAAGCGCTCGCGCGGCGCGCGCTCCGAGCGCCGCGCAGCTCAACCCGCGATCCGCGCCATCTCCTGATCGGAGACGTCGAAGTTCGCGTAGACGTGCTGTACGTCGTCGAGGTCTTCGAGTGCGTCGATCAGGCTGAGCATCGATTCGGCGTCGGCACCGTGCACCGACACGGTGGTCGTCGGCTCCATCTGGATCTCCGCCAGCTCGGGCTCGAAGCCCGCCGCCGCGAGCGCGCGCTTGAGCGCCTCGAAGCGCGCGGGCCCCACCACGACCTCGAGGCCGTCGTCGGCTTCGACGACGTCATCGGCCGCCGCGTCGAGCGCGGCTTCGAGCAGCTCGTCCGCGTCGACCGCCGAGCGATCGAAGCGCATCACGCCGCGCTTCTCGAACAGGTAGCTCACGCAGCCGCTCGCCCCGAGGTTGCCGCCATGCTTGGTGAGCACGTGCCGCACGTCGCCCGCGGTGCGGTTCTTGTTGTCGGTGAGCGCCTCGATGTAGACGGCGACGCCGCCCGGGCCGTAGCCCTCGTAGACGATCTCTTCGTAGGATTCGCCCTCGCCCGCGCCGATCCCCTTCGCGATCGCGCGCGCGATGTTGTCCTTGGGCATGTTGGCGCCGCGCGCCTTCTCGCAGCTCAGCCGCAGGCGCGGGTTGGAGTCGATGTCGGGGCCGCCGAGGCGCGCCGCGGTCGCGATCTCGCGGATCAACTTGGTGAAGACCTTGCCGCGCTTGGCGTCCGCCGCGCCCTTCTTGCGCTTGATGGTCGACCACTTGGAATGACCCGACATCGCCTCTCCGCACCCGGCAGCCTAGGTAGCACTTGGCTCCCATGCGGCCAAGTCGCCGAACTCGAAGGCTTTTTGCGATTTCGCGCGCATCGCGCACCGATTCCCCTGGGGGATCCGGATCCCGCCACCCCCACCCGCGCGCGGGCTTGCCGCGCTGTTTGCTTGAGCGATCGCGAAATCTGCCGATACCGGATGACGCCGCGCCGGCGCAGCCGCGCGGAGTCGGAGCAGCCGCCGCGAGCGGGCAGCCAGCGGGGACGCCAACGGGAATGTCGGATATCGCGATCGGAATCGACCTCGGAACCAGCAACTCGTGCGTCGCGATCCGCCAGGGCAGCGACACGCGCGTGCTCGCGAACGCGTACGGCGAGCGCACCACCGCGAGCGTGGTGTTCTTCCAGGCGGGCGGATCGATCTCGGTCGGCAACGCGGCGCGCGCGGGCCTGATCCACGATCCGGCGCGCACGATCTGCTCCGCGAAGCGCCTGATCGGGCGCTACTTCGGCTCGGACGAGGTCAAGAAGGCGCAGGCGATCTGCTCGTATCGCATCGTCGAGAGCGAGAACCACGGCGTCGAGATCGCGGTCGCAGACGAGCGCTTCACGCTGCCCGAGATCTCGGCGATGGTGCTGCGCGAGATGAAGACGATCGCCGAGGCGCAGCTCGGCGAGACCGTCACGAAGGCGGTGATCACGGTTCCCGCCTACTTCAACGACAACCAGCGCCAGGCGACGAAGGACGCGGGCCGCATCGCGGGCCTCGAGGTGCTGCGCATCCTCAACGAGCCCACGGCCGCCGCGCTCGCCTACGGCTTCGGCAAGGGCCTGCGCCAGCGCGTCGCGGTGTGGGACCTCGGCGGCGGCACCTTCGACATCTCGGTGCTCGAGATCGGCGACGACGTGTTCGAGGTGCTCGCGACCTGCGGCGACACCTTCCTCGGCGGCGACGACTTCGACGACCGCGTGATCGACCTGCTCGCGGACGAGTTCGTCGCGAAGCACGGCATCAATCCGCGAAACGATCCGTTCGCGCTCGAGAAGCTGAAGATCGCAGCCGAGGGCGCGAAGAAGGCGCTGTCGGTCGACGACGAGGTGCAGATCCGCATTCCCGACGTGATCGACGGCCCCGACGGCCAGCCGCTGTCGATCGAGCGGAACCTGACCAGCGCCGAGTACGCGAAGCTCGTCTACGACCTCATCCAGCGCACGTTCGGCGTCTGCGACACGGCGCTCGGGCAGGCGGGCGTCGTGGCGCGCGACCTCGACGGCGTGATCCTCGTCGGTGGGCCGACGCGCCTGCCGCTGATCCGCAACGCGGTGCGCGAGTACTTCCAGAAGGAGCCGAAGACCGACGTCGACCCGGACGAGGTGGTGGCGATGGGCGCGGCGATCCACGCGGCGTCGCTCGTCAACCCGACGCGCGAAGAGGCGTTCCTGCTCGACGTCACGCCGCTGTCGCTGCGCATCGGCGTTGCGGGCGGCCTCGCCGAAGCGATCATCGAGCGCAACACACCCGTGCCGATCGAGCAGACGCGCCGCTTCACCACGTTCCAGGATTTCCAGGAATCCGTCGACATCCGCGTCTATCAGGGCGAGTCGCGCAGCGCGCACGAGAACGAGCTACTCGGCCAGTTCACGTTCTCGGGGTTCGAGAAGGCGCGCCGCGGCGAGGTGTCGATCGACATCACCTTCGAGATCAACGCCGACGGCATCGTGAACGTGCGCGCGAAGGATCTGTCGACCGGCAAGCAGGCCTCGACGCGCATCACGCTCTCGGCGGGCCTCTCCGAGGGCGAGATCGAGACCATCATCCAGACGGGTCGCACCGAGCGCGTGAGCACCGCGTCGCCCGACGAGATGGCGCGGATCGGCGCCGAGGCGGCGCGCGGGCGCGATCTCGCGCTCGACGAGGGAACCATGGACGCGCCCACGCGCATCGCTGCAGCGCCGAGCGCGAAGCCGAGCGCGCAGCCGATCCGCGAGGCGCCGCCGCGCGCGAAGCCGGCCGCCAAGCCGGTGGCCGCGCCAGCCTCCGCTCCGAAGCCGGCGCCCGCAAAGCCCGTCGCCGCCAAGCCCGCGGCGGCCGAGCCGATCGCGCCGCGGCCCGCCGCCGCCAAGCCCGCCGCAACCGCTCCCGCGGCGCCGAAGCCGGCCACATCCCCCGCGGCAAGCACGGCCGCGGCGCGAGCTGCGGCGCCCGAGGCTGAACTGCGACCGATCGAGATCGGCGACCTGATCGGCAACGAGATCGAGATTCCCGCTGGGCTGATCGGCGATGACTCGCTGACCGAATCCGACGACCTGCTCGAGCTCGAGGGGCTCGACGAGGTGACGCTCGCGCCGGCGGCCGACGAGCCTCCGCCCGAAGGCAAGATCACCGCGATCGACGAAGATCTCACCACGACCGCACCGACCTTCGACGATTCGCCCGAAGCGCTCGACCTCGAGGACGACCTGTTCGAGAAGCCGGGCACGGATCTCTCGAATGCGGGCGAGGACGACGGAAAGCGCTAGGCGATGCCCCATCTCGCCCCCACGGAAATCACCGCGCTGGCCGGAATCCTCGACGAGCTCAACTACTATCAGCTGCTCCACCTGGGCGTGGACGCCAAGCCGGGCGACATCCGGCGCGCCTATCACGAGACTTCCCGCACCTTCCACCCCGACAACCACCGGCACCTCGAGCCGGTGGTCCGCCGCGCCGCGGAGGAGATCGCCAAGCGCATCACGGAGGCCTATTCGATCCTGCGCAACCCGAAGCGCCGAGAGGCGTACGATCAGCACATCGCGGCGGGAACGGGCGTGCGGATCCAGCTCGCGGAAGCGCAGGCAGTCGGCGCGCGCCGGCAGACCGAAGCGCGCCAGGGGCGCACCGCCCAGGGCCGGCAGTATTTCAACCTGGCGACCGCGAGCCTGCGCCAGGGCGACCTCGCGAGCGCCGTGCGAAACCTCCAGACGGCGGTCGCGTTCGAGCCCGACAACGAGTTCTTCAAGGAGCAGCTCGCGGACGCGCGCAAGAAGCTCAACTCGAAATCCCGCTAGAGCCCAGTCAGCTTCGCTCTCTATCGAGGGATCGGCCGCTGGCCGGGGCCCCGTTGACCATGCGGGTACGAGCGAGCTGCGACGCGCGGCTCTCCGACCTGCGACCGCGCACGAGCCGCTGATCTGCGACGGTGAGAGCCGCGCCGCGTCGGCGGCGCGGCGCATCGTTCCAGGTGGCGCGGTGCGTCGCACTGGGCTCGGTTGCCGCTCACCGGGCCGACTCTTATGCTGCGGCTCGTGCCCTCGAAGCTGCTCGCCATCGCAGTGCTCGGTGCGCTGATCGCCTGCGGCGATGCCGCACCCGGCGATGCCGCAGCGCCCGCCGAGCGCGACGCCGCGCCGGCGGAGCCGTCGCAGGCCGCAGCGCCGGATTCCTCGCCACACCGCGCTGCCAAACCGGCCGAGAAGCGCGCGATCCGGCCGCGCAACGAGCGGCCGCTGCCGAACTTCTCGGGCCAGACGCTCGACGGCAAGCCGCTCGGGGTCTCGTCGCTGCTCGGCAAGCGCCTGCTGATCTACTTCTTCAATCCGGAGGTTCCGGCCGCCCCCGATGCGACGCGGGCCGTCGTCGCCGTCTCGAAATTCCGAGGCAAGCACAATTTCGAGATCCTCGGTGTAGCGACCGGATCGAGCCGCGAGACCGCGCAGGCGTTCGCGCAGAAGCACGCGATCGACTTTTCGGTGCTCGACGACTCCTCGGCGGCGATCGCGCAGCGCATCGGGCTGCGCCAGCCGATGACGATCCTCGGCGTGGACGCCGACGGCTATGTCACCTTCGGCATCCAGCACTTCACGACGCACGCCCCCGACCCCGAGCAGGCGATCGAAGGCCAGATCCGCGAGGCGCTGCGGCTGCCGCCGCTTGCCGCGCCGACGCAGCCGCTGCTCGGGAGCCGCCCCCCGGCTCCGCCGTTCGCGGTCGACGTGCTCGACAGCGAGGAGCGCTTCGAGCTCGCCGCGCAGCGTGGAAAACCCGTGATCCTGATCTTCTTCCTCCACACCTGCCCGCACTGTCACGAGACGCTCGCCTTCCTGCGCGGGGCGCTCGACGAGATTCCCGCCGACAAGCGCCCCGCGCTGATCGGCATCGAGATCACGGGTCGGACCGAGGCCGTGCGGCGCGAGCTCAAGGCGCGCAAGCTCGATTTCTTCCGCGTGGCCTTCGACGACGACCACTCGATCCAGAACCAGTACGGCGTGTTCGCGGGCGTGCCCGACACCTTCTTCATCGACGCGCAGGGCCGCATCGCGGCGCGCGTCAAGGGATGGGATGCGCAGCGCGACGCGCCGCTCGCGCGCATGCGCATCGCGAAGCTCTCCGGGGCGCCGGTGCCGATGCTGCTGCGCAAGACGGGATACAGCGGCAGCGACGCGTGCGGCGTCTGCCACGAGATGGAGCAGGAGACCTGGCTGTTCACCCAGCACGCGCACGCGTTCGACACGCTGGTCAAGCACGGCGCCGCCGCGAACGCGGAGTGCATCGGCTGTCACGTCGTCGGGTATTCCGAACCGGGCGGCTTTGCGAGCTCGGCGCAGACGCCCGAGCTCGAGAACGTGGGCTGCGAGTCGTGCCACGGCCGCGGCGGCCCGCACCTCTCGCCGGGCGTCCCGGCCGGAGGCGATTACTCGGTGACCTGCGCCGCCTGTCACACACCCGAGCACTCGCTCGGCTTCGAGTACGCGTCGTTCCATCCCAAGATCTCGCACGTCGCGAACGCGCACATCGCGAAGCTCTCGCTCGAGGAGCGCGAGGCGCTGCTCGAGTCGCTCGGCGGCATCCGAGAGGTGCTGCCGACGGGCGCCGAGCACGTCGGCTCCGAGGCATGCCGCGCGTGTCACGCGAGCGAGTACGAGACCTGGGCCGCGAGCCCGCACGCGCGAGCCGTCGCGACGCTCGCCGAGGCCGGCAAGAGCGGCGACGCCGACTGCCTCGCGTGTCACACCACGGGCTTCGGCCGGCCCGGAGGCTTCTCGAAGGATCTCGCAGCGGATGCGCAGAGCGACCTCGCGCGCGTGGGCTGCGAATCGTGCCACGGGCCCGGCGCCGACCACGTGGCGCCGGATGCGCCGAAGGCCGGCACGATCGTCTCGCTCGGCGACAAGTGCGACTCGTGCGTGATCCTGCAGATCTGCGGCAGCTGTCACGATGACGTGAACGACCCCGGCTTCGAGTTCGAGGTGCTCGAGAAGATCGAGCTGCAGCGCCACGGCACGATCGAGCCCGCCCAGGGCAAGCCGAAGCACGAGGGCGCGCAGCGGCTCGAGCCCAATCGCGAAAGCGCGCAGCAGCTCGATCCGCTCGACGTCGCGCTCGCGTCGGGAGCGATCTGCTCGGCGTTCGATCGGCTCGGCGGTGGAGCCGCGACGTGGAACCCGCGCTGAGCGCCGAGGCGCGCTCGCTGCTCGCGTCGCTGCGCGCGACGCTCGCGGAGCTCGTCGAGGAGGGCGTCGATCGGATCGAGGCAGACCTCGCCACGAGCGCCGAGCCGTACGTCCCGCCGCACGCCCACCCCGGCGCCGCCACGGGGCCGCGCGTGTCACCCGAGGCCCGACCGCACGCGGCGACGGCGCGAGCCGGCCCGCGGCCCTCACCGCAGACCGCGTCGGACGAAGCTGCGCACAAGGCGCGCGCGCTCGAGGCCGTGCGGCGCGAGCTCGGCGAGTGCACGCGCTGCGCGCTCTGCGAGGCGCGCAGCCGCATCGTATTCGGAGACGGCAACCCGAACGCCGCGCTGATGTTCATCGGCGAAGGCCCGGGCGAGGAAGAAGACCGGCGCGGCCTGCCGTTCGTGGGGCGCGCGGGCGAGCTGCTCACGCGCATGATCGAGCGCGGGCTCGAGATTCCGCGCAGCGAGGTCTACATCTGCAACATTGTGAAGTGTAGGCCGCCCGGAAATCGCACGCCGAAGCCCGACGAGGTCGCGAGCTGCAAGCCGTTCCTCGACGGGCAGATCGACGCGGTGCGGCCTCGCACGATCGTCGCGCTGGGCCGGCCCGCGACGAGCCTGCTGCTCGGGCACGACGTCTCGATCAGCAAGGTTCGCGGCACCTGGCACGCGTACCGGGGCATCCCGCTGATGCCGACCTTCCACCCCGCGTTCCTGCTGCGCCAGTACACGGCCGAGAACCGCAACGCGGTCTGGCAGGATCTCAAGGCCGCGCTCGCGCGCAGCCGCGAGTAGGCGCGCGCTCGCGAAGCCAGTGCGCCGATCAACTCGCGCGTTGGCGCGCGTGCAGCGCGCCGATCAGCCGCGCTTCGGCGCGAGCGGCACCGCGGCGGATTGCGCCTCGCGATACTTGACGAGCTTCTCGCGCACGGCCTCGTCGGAGCGCGCGAGGATCGCCGCCGCGAACAGCGCGGCGTTCTTCGCGCCGGCCTTGCCGATCGCGAACGTGGCGACCGGAATGCCCCCCGGCATCTGCACGGTCGCGAGCAGCGCGTCGAGCCCGTTGAGGGGAGAGCCCTCGAGCGGAACGCCGAGCACGGGCAGGATCGTGTGCGCGGCCGTGACACCCGCGAGGTGTGCCGCGCAGCCCGCGCCCGCGATGATCGCCTCGATGCCGCTCGCCTCGGCCTCGCGAACGAAGGCCGTCAGGCGCTCGGGCGTGCGGTGCGCGGAGAGGATCCGCACGTCGGCGCCGATGCCGAGCGCTTCGAGCGTCTCTTCCGCGGCGCGCATCGCACTCCAGTCGCTCTCGCTGCCCATGATGATCGCTACCCTGGCCTCGGCCATCTTCCGCCCCCCCGTCGCTCCCGATGATCCCGATGATCCCGATGATTCCGATGTCACGCGCTGCGCGTCGCACGTTCGCCGCGCTTCGCTCC
>DASPGF010000083.1:0-3463 GCA_035620755.1 Myxococcota bacterium | reverse complement strand
AGTGCCGCGGGCGGCGAGCCCAAGTGAGCCGCATGGTGAGCCGGATGGTTAGCCGTAGGGGAGGTCGCGCGATGCCGAATCGACTCACGATCCGCCCCGGAATGCCTCTCGCAGCCGCGATCGCGACGTTCGCGGTCGCGTGCACCTGGGTGTCGCTCACGCCCGAAGGCGAGGGCGTCCAGATCCTGCGCGCGGGCGAGGTCTCGGACTGCGAGAAGCTCGGCAAGGCGAGCTCGAAGACCGCCGAGCGCGTGCTGCTGTTCGCGCGGACCGAGCGCAAGATGCGAGAGGAGCTCGAGGCGCTCGCGCGCAACGAGGCCGCCGAGATGGGCGGCGACGCGATCGTTCCGCTCGGCGCGCCTGCGGGCGGCCGGCAATCGTTCGACGTCTACCGCTGCCAGACTTTCTGACGGCGCAGGACGGACCGCCAGCGCGTGTCGCGCGTCTCGACCCAGAAGTGCGTTGAGGCGGGGCTGCTCGCAGGCGCGGCCGCGTTGCTGGCGATTCAGGCCGGGCGCACCGCCGCGGGTCTCCAGGCGAGCGGTGCCTGGTGGATGGTTCCGGTCGTCGTCGCGCTCGGAGTGGCGTGCGCGGACTTCGCGACGGGCGTGCTCCACTGGCTCGGCGACCGCTTCTTCGAGGAGCGCACGCCGATCCTCGGCGCGCTGCTGATCCGGCCCTTTCGCGAGCACCACAGCGACCCGCAGGCGATGCTGCGCCACGGCTTCCTCGAGCTGCACGCCAACAGCGCGATCCCCACGATCGCACTGCTCGGCGCCGCGCAGCTGCTCGACGGGAATCCCACGAGTGCGGTGTCCGCCGCGCTCGAGCTCTGGCTGCTTGCGTTCTGCGCGAGCGGAATGGCCGCGAACCAGCTCCACCTCTGGGCGCACGCGCCGACCGTGCCGCGGCTCGTGCGCTGCCTGCAGCGCAGCGGCGTGATCCTCTCGCCCGAGCGGCACGCGCTGCACCACGCCGGGCGCTTCGACCGCAGCTACTGCGTGACGTCGGGATGGCTCAACCCGCTGCTCGATCGTGCCGATTTCTTCGGTCGCATCGAGCGCGCGCTGCGCGCGCTCCAGGGAGTGGTGCGACGATGAGCGACAGCGGCGGCGCGCGCGAGTTCCGCTTCGGCGAGGGAAAGATCAGCGGTGCGCTCTCGCTGCTGCTCGGCGCGCTCGGCTTCGGCGCGGTGCTCTGTCTCCACTACCCGCAGTGGCTCACGAGCGCCGACCTGCGCGCCCTGTATCCGATGGCGCTCGTGCGCGCGCTGATCCAGTTCGCGCTCGCCGCTGCGTTCGCGTTCGGCGCGCTGCAGGCGATCCTCAGCCGGCGCCCGCGCGCCGCGGGCCTCGCGGGAATGGCGCTCTCGGTGATCGCGACGCTGCTCGGTGGCTCCGCGGTGCGCGTCGAGGCTCCGCTCGACGAGAGCACCTACCTCGGGCTCGACTGGTTCCTGCTCAACCTGCTCGTGCTCGCGCTCGTGTTCGTGCCGCTCGAGCGCATCTTCGCGCAGCGACCCGAGCAGCGGATCTTCCGTCCGGGCTGGAAGACCGATCTCTCGCACTTCTTCGCGAGCCACCTGATGGTGCAGCTGAGCGTGCTGCTCACGATGGCGCCCGCGGCGATCTTCTTCCACTGGGCGCTCGGAAGCCGGCTGCAGGGCTGGGTCGCCGCGCAGCCGCTCGCGCTGCAGTTCGTCGAGGCGCTCGTGCTCGCCGATCTGTTCGCCTACGCGTCGCATCGGCTGTTCCACGCGCTGCCCTTGCTGTGGCGCTTCCACGCGATCCACCACTCGTGCGAGCAGCTCGACTGGCTCGCGGCGTCGCGCCTGCACCTCGTCGACATCGTCGTGACGCGCGCGGTCGCGTTCGTGCCGCTCTACGTGATGGGCTTCGCGCCGACGGCACTCTACGCTTATCTGCTGTTCGCGTCGGTTCAGGGCATCGCGATCCACTCGAACCTTCGCTTCGACTTCGGCGTGCTGGGCCACGTGCTCGTCACGCCGCGCTTCCACCACTGGCACCACACCGCGCAGCGCGAGGCGATCGACAAGAACTTCGCCGTCCACCTGCCGCTGATCGATCGCATCTTCGGCACCTACCATCTGCCGAAGGACGCCTGGCCCGAGCGCTGCGGCATCGAGGGCAATCCGGTTCCCGACGGATGGCTGCGGCAGCTCGTGCACCCGTTCCGCTGACCGGAGCGTGCTATCCTGCGTGCGGCCATTCGCGCGCTCGCGCGAACGGCCCTCTCCCGCACGACCCTGGAGGCACGCGATGTCCGAGCACCAAGCCATCGTTTCCTGGGAGCGCCGATCGATCGACTTCTCCTACGACTCCTACCCGCGCGATCACAGCTGGGATTTCGGCCACGGCCTGCGCGTCGAGGCCTCCGCAGCGCCCGATTTCCACGGCGACCCCGCGAAGGTCGACCCCGAGCGCGCGCTCGTCGCCGCGGTGTCGAGCTGCCACATGCTCACGTTCCTCGCGATCGCGGCGCGCCGGCGGCTCGTGGTCGATTCCTATACGGATTCGGCGGTGGGCTACCTCGAGAAGAACGACGCGGGGAAGCTGTGCATCACGCGCGTCGCGCTGCACCCCGAGATCGTGTTCGCGGGAGACACGGCTCCGTCGGCGAGCGAGCTAGACAAGCTGCATCACCTCGCGCACGAGAACTGCTTCATCGCGAACTCGGTGCGCGCGGCCGTCTCGGTGGAGAAGCGCTGATCCCGAGTGTGAGCGCGCAGCGAGCGCAGCGAACGCCTTGAGCGACGCCACGCACGCGAACGGTGATCGCGCGTCGGATGCGGCCGTCGGCCCGCCGCGCGAATCGCGCGCGGCGCTGTTCCTGCGCTTCCTGCGCTTCGGGCTGCTCGCGTGGGGCGGGCCGGTCGCGCAGATCGCGATGATCCGCGACGAGCTCGTCGAGCGCGAGCGCTGGATCTCGCGCGAGCGCTTCAACCGCGTGCTCGCCGTCTACCAGGCGCTTCCTGGGCCCGAGGCGCACGAGCTCTGCGTCTACTTCGGCATGCTCGCGCGCGGACGCATCGGCGCGCTGCTCGCGGGCCTCGGCTTCATGCTGCCGGGCTTCGCGCTGATGTTCGGCCTCTCCGCGCTCTACGTGAGCCACGGCATCGACTCGCCGCTCGCAACGGCGGCGTTTCGCGGTTTGCAGGCCGCGGTGGTCGCGCTCGTGATTCGCGCGCTGTTTCGAATCGGGCGGCACGCGCTCACCAACCGCGCGCTCTGGCTGCTCGGCGCGCTCGTCGCGGGTGCGCATCTGCTCGGATGGAACTTCCTGCTGAGCCTCGCGCTCGCGGGCGCCGCCTACGCGCTCTGGCAGCGCCGCGGCGCGCACGCGACGGCGACACTTCACTGCTGCGTGCCCGCGCTGCTGCTCGCAGCCGCCGCGCCGTCCGTGCCTCCGCTCGCCACGCTGTTCCTCTCGGGCCTGCGCAGCG
>DASPGF010000082.1:0-2383 GCA_035620755.1 Myxococcota bacterium | reverse complement strand
GCTCTACCACGAGCTGTACGGCCTCGAGACGGTGTCCCTGCGCTACTTCAACATCTTCGGCCCGCGGCAGGACCCGAACAGCGACTACGCGGCGGTGATCCCGCGCTTCGTGACCGCCGCGCTCGCAAATCGAGCGCCGGTGATCTACGGCGACGGCCTCCAGACCCGCGACTTCACCTACGTCGAGAACGCGGTTCGAGCCAACCTGCTCGCGGCCGACGCGAAGCGCGCGCCGGGCTCGGTGATCAACGTCGCCGCGGGCGTGCGCACGTCGCTCAACGAGCTGTGGAGTGCGATCCGGCGCAGCGTCGGCACCGAGGTCGAGGCGCGCCACGAGGCCGCTCGCGAGGGGGACGTGCGCGACAGCCTCGCCGACCTGACGCGCGCCTCGGAGCTGTTGGGTTACGCTCCCTCGATCGATCTCGAAGAGGGCCTGCGTCGCACCGTCGCGAGCTATCGCGACTAGCACGGCACGAGTGGAGTGGGAGTCATGAACATCTGCATCGTCGGAACGGGTTATGTCGGCCTGGTGACGGGCGCGTGCTTCGCGGAATTCGGCGTGCAGGTCGTGTGTGCGGACAACGACGAAGCGAAGGTCGCCGCGCTGCGCGGCGGCGTGGTTCCGATCTACGAGCCCGGGCTCGAGGGCATGGTCGCGCGCAACGTTCGCGAGGGGCGGCTCTCGTTCACGACGGATACCGCGCAGGCGGTGCGCAGCTCGCTCGTGGTGTTCATCGCGGTCGCGACGCCCCCGCGCCCCGACGGCTCGACGGACCTCACCACCGTGGAGGCCGTCGCGCGCGAGATCGGGCGCGCGATGGACGGCTACAAGGTGGTCGTCACCAAGAGCACGGTTCCGGTCGGAACCTGCGCGAAGGTCAAGGGCTGGATCGACGAGGAGCTCGCGGCGGCGGGGCGCGAGGTTCGCTTCAGCGTCGCGTCGAACCCCGAGTTCCTGCGCGAGGGCGCCGCCATCGGCGACTTCATGCGGCCCGACCGCGTCGTGATCGGCACCGAGGACGCCGAGGCGAAGGCGATCCTCAGCGACCTCTACCGGCCGCTGTTCCTGATCGAAACGCCCGTGCTGGTGACGAACGTCCCGACCGCCGAGCTCACGAAGTACGCCGCGAACGCATTTCTCGCCACGAAGATCGCCTTCATCAACGAGATGGCGAACCTCTGCGAGAAGGTCGGGGCGGACGTGCACGCGATCGCGCGCGGGATGGGGCTCGACCGGCGCATCGGTCCGAAGTTCCTGCATCCCGGGCCGGGCTTCGGCGGCTCGTGCCTTCCGAAGGACACGCGCTCGGTCGCGCACTTCGCGCGCGCGCTGGGCATGGAGCTCGAGATCGTCGAGAGCGTGGTCCGCGTCAACGAGCGCCAGCGCGAGCGCATGACCGAGAAGATCGTGCAGGCGCTCGGTGGTGACGCCGACGGGCGCACGATCGGCGTGCTCGGGCTCTCGTTCAAGCCGGAGACCGACGACATGCGCGATGCGCCGTCGGTGGACATCATCCGCGCGCTCGAGAAGCGCGGCGCGCGCATTCGCGCGTACGACCCGCAGGCGATGCGCGAGGCGTCGCGGCTGCTGCCGAATCTGCTGATGTGCGAGAACGCCTACGAGGCCTGTCGCGACGCGGATGCGCTGGTCTTCATCACGGAGTGGAACCAGTTCCGCATGCTCGACCTCGCGCGCGTCAAGTCGCTGCTGCGCGAGCCGGTGATCGTCGATCTGCGCAACATCTACGAGCCCGGCCCGATGCGCGCGGCGGGATTCCGATACTACTGCGTGGGGCGCTGATGGCGCGGCGCGCGGGCTCGCTGCACGCGGTGATCCTCGCGGGCGGCGCCGGCGAGCGCTTCTGGCCCGCGTCGCGAGAGGCGTTTCCGAAGCCGCTGCTGCGCGTCGTCGACGGCCGCAGCCTGCTCGCGTCGACGCTCGCTCGCGCGCGCCGCTTCGCGGACCCCGCGCGCATCTGGGTGGTGGCGGGTCGCGAGCACGCGCGCGCGGTGCGCGCCGAGACGGCCCTGCCCGCGCGACGCGTGATCGTCGAGCCGATGCGCCGCAACACCGCGCTCGCGATCGCGCACGCGGCCGCGCGAATCCGCTGCGTCGACCCCGACGCGATCATGGCGGTGCTTCCCGCGGATCACGTGATTCCCGACGCGCGCGCGTTCGGCGCGGCGATGCGCCGGGCCGCGCGCGCGGCGCGCGCAGCCGACGTGCTCGTCACGCTCGGGGTCGAGCCCAAGCGCCCCGATACCGGGCTCGGCTACATCCAGCGCGGCGCCGCGGTCGGCCGCGCGGCCCCGGGCCTTCACCGCGTGGCGCGTTTCGTCGAGAAGCCCGATGCGCGGTCGGCGCGTCGCTATTTGCGCAGCG
>DASPGF010000081.1:0-3491 GCA_035620755.1 Myxococcota bacterium | reverse complement strand
GATCGAAATCGGCGCGGATCACGCCGCGGCTCGGCGAGCGCGCCTTGATCTCGGCGATGATCCGCGGTCGCTTCGCGCGAACGAGCGCGCTGCGGAAGCCGCGCGTCGGCTCGCAAGCGGCCTCCGCGGCAGCCGCGAGCCGGGCGGGCGGGAGGCGGCGCTTCGCATCCGACAGCTCGCGCCGCTTGCGATCGAGAATCGCCTCGAGAACGCTCATCGCGCGCCGTCCCGCTCGAGCTCGCGCGCGATCGCGTTGGAGCATGCGATCAAGCTCTCGAGGCGTTCGAGCGCCGCACCCGAGTCGATGCTGCGACGCGCGAGCTCGATGCCGGGCTCGAGATCGTCGGCGGCGCCCGCGACCCAGAGCGCGGCCCCGGCGTTGATGAGCACGATGTCTCGGCGCGCGCCGCTCTCGCCCCGGAGGAGAGCGCGCACGATCGCCGCATTCTCCTGTGCGCTTCCGCCGCGCAGCGCGCCCTGCAGCGGCGGTGGGAAGCCGAGCCGCGCGGCATCGATCGCGAACGAGCGCAGCTTCCCGCCCTCGAGCAGCGCAGCGTGGGTCGCCCCGCGCGTGGTGATCTCGTCGAGCCCGTCCGAGCCGTGGACGACGAGCGCGCGCTCCGAGCCCAGCTCGCCGAGCGCGGCCGCGAGCGGCTCGACGAGATCGCGCGAATAGACGCCGACGAGCTGCCGCTTCACGCGCGCGGGATTCAGAAGCGGGCCGAGGCAGTTCATCAGCGTGCGAACCCCGAGCTCCGCGCGCACGGGTGCGAGCACCGCCATCGCCGGATGCGCGCGGCGTGCGAAGAACGTCACGATGCCCGTCTTCGAGAGCACGCGCGCCGCCGCTTCGACCGGGAGGTCGACGCGCACGCCGAGCGCTTCGAGCACGTCGACGCTGCCCGCGCGGCTGCTCGCGGCGCGGTTGCCGTGCTTCGCGACCGGCACGCCCGCACCCGCCACGGCGAACGCGGCAGTCGTCGAGATGTTGAAGGTCTCGGCGCCGTCGCCGCCCGTGCCGCAGGTATCGATCGCTCTCGGGTCGACGCTCGGCGCGCTGACCGCCCGGCCTCGCAGCGCGCGCGCAGCCGCGGCGATCTCGCCAACGGTCTCGCCGCGGCAGCGCAGCGCGATCAGCAGGCCGGCCATCTGGGCCGCGGACGCCTTGCCGTCGATGATCTCCTCGAACGCGGCCTCGAGCACGCGGGCGGGCACCTCGGAGCCCTCCACGGCCGCCGCGATCGCCGCGCGCACGCTCATGCGGCGGCCCGCGGCGAGCAGCGCTCGAGGAAATTCGCGAGCAGCGCCTTTCCGACGCGCGTGAGGATCGACTCGGGGTGGAACTGGACGCCATCGATCGGATGCACGCGGTGTCGCACCGCCATGATCTCGCCGTCTTCGCTGCGCGCGCTGATCTCGAGCTCCGCGGGACAGGACTCCCGTTCGATCACGAGCGAATGGTAGCGGGTCGCCTCGAACGGCGACGCCACGCCCCGAAACAGACCCCGGCCATCGTGTTCGATCTTCGACACTTTGCCGTGCATGATCGAGCGCGCGCGCACGATCTGACCGCCGAACGCGACGCCGATCGCCTGGTGGCCCAAGCACACCCCGAGCAGCGGAACCCCACGCCTCGCGCAGGCCGCGACCAGCGCGACCGACACGCCGGCCGCGCGCGGCTCCCCGGGGCCCGGTGAGATCACGACGCCGGCGGGCTCCCCGCGCAGCAGCCCGTCGACGGTCTCGACGTCGTTGCGAACCACCTCGACCTCGGCACCGAGCTCACCGAGATACTGGACGAGGTTGAAGGTGAAGGAATCGTAGTTGTCGAGCATCAACAGCCGCCGCCGCGACTTCGGCTCGCCGGGGATGTGCGTCATCCGTCGATCCCCGCGCGCGCCCGGTCGACGGCCTCGACGAGCGCCTGCACCTTGGTCATGGTCTCCTCGTACTCGTAGTCGGGATCCGAGTCCGCGACGATCCCCGCGCCCGTGCGCATGAAGATCTCGTCGCGCTTGACGAGCATGGTTCGGATCGCGATGGCCGTATCCATGTTCCCCGAGTAGTCGATGTAGCCCACACAGCCGCCGTAGTGGCCGCGCCGCAGGCTCTCGAGCTCGTCGATGATCTCCATCGCGCGCACCTTCGGCGCGCCCGAGAGCGTGCCCGCGGGAAACGTCGCGCGCAGCACGTCGAGCCAGTCGAGGCCGGGCCGCAGCTCGCCCTGGACGTTCGACACGATGTGCATCAGGTGCGAGTAGCGCTCGACGCTCGCGAACTCGCTCACCTTGACGCTGCCGATCGTCGCGACGCGACCCACGTCGTTGCGGCCCAGATCGACGAGCATCAGATGCTCGGCGCGCTCCTTCGGGTCCGCGAGCAGGCCGGCCTCGATCACCGCATCCTCGTCGGGAGTCGCGCCGCGCCGGCGCGTGCCCGCGATCGGACGCACGTCGATGCGGCGATCCTTGAGCCTCACCAGCGCCTCGGGCGATGCGCCGATCAGCACCGCGCCGTCACAGCGCATGAAGAACAGGTAGGGGCTCGGGTTGATCGAGCGGAGCTGGCGATAGATGGTGAGTGGATCGACGCGCAGCGGAATTCGGAACTGCTGCGAGAGCACCACCTGGAAGATGTCGCCCGCCTCGATGTACTCCTTCGCGCGCTTGACGATCGCGTGGAACTGCTCGCGCGTTGCGCTGCGCACCACCTCGAGCGGCGTGCGCGGCGGCTCGCACTCTGCGGGCGCGGCGAGCGGCTCGCGCAGTCTGCGCACCACGTCCTCCACCTCCGCGAGCGCCGCGTCGAAGATCGCCGCGCGGTCGTCCCCGGCGCGGACCTCGACGTGCTTCACGACGTAGGCCGTGTGACGCGCGTTGTCGTGGATCACGACGATCTCCGGGAAGATGAAGCGCAGGTCGGGGAGGCCCACTTCGTCGGGGTTCGCGTCCGGGATGCGCTCGACGAAGCGCACCCAGTCGTAGCTCACGAATCCGACCGCGCCGCCGAGGAACGGCGGCAACGCGCGGCCCAGATCGGGAAGCGCGGCGCGCATGCCGGCGAGCTTCCCGCGCAGGAACGCGAGCGGATCCCCGTCGAGCTGCATGCGCTCGGTTCGGCCCGCCTCGCTCCACTCGCCTGTGTGGCCGCGCGCCTGGAACACCGCTCGCGCGCCGCGTCCCATGAAGCTGTAGCGCGCCCATTTCTCGGCGCCTTCGACGGACTCGAACAGGAAGCTCGTCTCGCCGTCATCGAGGCGCTTGAAGAGGGACAGCGCGGTGTCGAGATCCGCCCGGATCTCGCGCACGACGGGAATCCAATTCCCGTGCCTCGCGAGCTCCTCGAACGATTCCCGTGACGGGCGGTACAACTCGGCCTCTCGCCGGACGGCGATCACCGCCCGGGAATGGAAAAACGGCGTGAAACCGCGTTGTTATCAAACATGCTAGGAGCCGTCAAGCAAGCTGAACTGCGCGCGCCCCGGCGCCGCG
>DASPGF010000080.1:0-2499 GCA_035620755.1 Myxococcota bacterium | reverse complement strand
GAATTCGGACATGCCGGAACCGGTATCGCGCACGCCGATCGCCACGAAGTCGCCCGCCGCGGCATTCGGGAGCGTCGCAACGTCGCGCGCCGTGAGGGTGACGTTCGCGGCCTCGATCGTGATCGATCCGCCATCGGGCATCGCGTCGCGCGCGTTGATCGCGAGGTTCAGGATCGCATTCTCGAGCTGCGCGCCGTCGATCATGCAGGCCGCGACGTCCGCGGCGATCTCGAAGCGCAGCTGGATGCGCTCGCCGAGCGTGCGCTCGAGCAGGCCCGTCATCGACTCGAGCAGCCGATGGATCTCGATCGGCCGCGGGTCGAGCGCCTGTTTGCGCGAGAACGCGAGCAGGCGTCCGGTGAGCGCCGCGCCGCGCCGCGCGGCGGCCGTGATCTCCTGCGTGTAGCACCGATCTTGGCTGTCGGTCGCGAGCGACTGCTCGAGCAGCTCGGCGTTGCCGATGATCACTGCGAGCAGATTGTTGAAGTCGTGCGCGACCCCGCCCGTGAGCTGACCGATCGCCTCGAGCTTCTGCGAGTGGCGCAGCTCCTCCTCGACGTTTCGCCGCGCGATCATCTCGGCCGAGAGCTCGCGATTGGCATCGATCAGCTGCTGGTTCTTCTCGAGCAGACGCCGCTCGCTCCGCTGGAGCAGTGCGTGGTGGGTGCGCGTCTCCTCGCGCAGCTCGGATTCGACCCGCTGGCTCCACCAGTCGCGCAGCGCGATCGACGCGATGAACAGCAGCAGCGCTGCGGTTGCATCGGGAAGCAGGCTGGCGTCGAGGTTCTCGCGATGGGTCAGCGCGACGACGATCAGGCCGACGATCGCCGCCACGGGGAGCAAGGTCTCCCACTGGCGCGCCGCGCGGTCGATCGCCTGTCGGTCGTGGTCCGCAGCGGGGAATCGCGCGAGATGATCCTGCTCGAACGCGGCCCACGAGCCGAGCGAGAAGGTGACGACGTAGGCGATCATCGAGTAGCTCGAAGACGTGAACGCGTCGCGCGCAAACTCGAATATCGAGACGTAGTCGCCGATTGCGAGCGAGCCGAGCGCGATCAGCAGAGGCAGCATCACCAGGCGCCTGCGGCCGCGCATATAGAAGCAGATGTTGAATAGCGCGAAGCTGAAGGCGGTGGTCGCGATCACTCCGAACGCGATCTGGGTCGCAATCTCGCCCGGCGACAGCGGCGCCTCGACCAGCACGCGCTTGAGGACGATCTGATTGGCGAGGAAGATCGCGGCGACCAGCAGGCCCGTGTTGCCGAGCTGCACGAGGACCGTCGATCGCGTCGGCGAGCTGGTGCGATACAGCCAGATGCCCGCCATCATGATCGGTGGAGCGGTCAGATAACCGACATCGGCGAGGGACGGTACGGGCGCCTGGTAGCCGAGCGCGAGCTCGTAGCTGATCCAGATCAAGTGCGCGCCCGCGTACAACGCGTACGCGACGCTGATGCACAGCCACGCGGCGCGCTCTTGCCCATGCAGGCGCCGCGTGGTCGCGACGCACTTGAGCGCAGCGATGCTCACGAGCAGCAGGAGGGTCAGATCGATCCACGCAATCAGCCACCCCGCGTCGCGAGCGACGATCAGGGGTGTCGTCACGACCCCCACGCCGAGCGCGAGCCACCCGAGCAGCGCCGCGCGCGGGTGTCTCCAGAGCGAGATGGCTTCGCTGTGCGACTCGGAAGGCAAGCTTCGCGCCCCCGCGCTCGCGGGCCGCCTGGAATGATCGGAGCGAGCCCCCGCGAACATCTTACACATCTGTGGCGTTCAGGCACATCGCGTGCGGCAGAATCACGCAGCGCGAGCGCGCCATCCACCACACCGCGTGGCCCGCAGGCTCGCTCGCCGATCGGCTCCCAGCGCCTGCGCGTCCAGGGGTCCCCTTCGCGTGCGAGGCGATGGCTCGAGCGCGCGGGGCGCCGCATTGGCGGGCGAATTGCATAGCCCGCGCCGCGAGCAAGCGCGCGAGCCGATGACCGCGCGGCGGGTTCGGGCGCTGCGAGGAGCGCGGCAGCGCGCGTCGAGAGGCTAGGCGATGAGTGCGCACGGTCCCGCTTCCGCTGCCTACAACTACCGGGTCGTCCGCCAGTTCAGCGTGATGACGGTCGTCTGGGGCGTGGTCGGCATGCTGGTGGGCGTGGTGATCGCGGCCCAGCTCGCGTGGCCGGAGCTCAACTTCGGTGTGCCGTGGCTGAGCTTCGGGCGCTTGCGGCCGCTTCACACCAACGCCGTGATCTTCGCGTTCGGCGGCTGCGCGCTGTTCGGAACGTCGCTCTACGTCGTGCAGCGAACCTGTCAGACCCCGCTGATCTCCGATGCGCTCGCCGCATTCGTGTTCTGGGGATGGCAGCTCGTGATCGTCTGCGCGGCGGTGTCGCTGCCTCTCGGCTACACGAGCTCCAAGGAGTACGCCGAGCTCGAGTGGCCGATCGACGTGTTGATCGCGATCGTCTGGGTCGCCTACGCGGTGCTGTTCTTCGGACCGATCGCGCG
>DASPGF010000079.1:0-4931 GCA_035620755.1 Myxococcota bacterium | reverse complement strand
CCAAGGGCGCGGCCGAGACCGCGCGCGAGCTCGGCCGGCGCCTGCGCTGGCTCGCGACCGGCGCGTTTCGGCGCGGCGACCCCGCGGTGATGAACGCGCCGACGCTCTCGCTCTCGGTGGTGTCGCGCCAGGAGATGGAGGCCACGCCGGCCGGGAACGCGATCGAGCGCGGCGCGGCCGCGCTGATCGCGAAGCAGTGGTCGTCGCACGGCGAGTCGCGCGACACGCCGACCGGCGCGGGCGACTTCGGCAGCTGGGAGGGCGAGGTCGTGTGGTGCCCGATGCTCGCCGCGCAGTACGCGATCCTGCAGTACCTCGTCGGCGTCGAGCTCGCGCCCGAGCGCCGCGCGCGCCTGATCCGCCACTTCGAGCGCACGCGGCTCGCCTCGGGGCTGTGGGGCCTGCACGAGCTGTCGCCTGCCTATCTGTTCGTGACGACACTCGTCTATGTCGCGGCGCGGCTGAACGGCGTCGACGCGGGCGATCCGCTGCTCGCGCCCGCGCGGCAGTTCATCCGCCGCGAAGGCGTGCTCGCGATCCCGAGCTGGGGAAAGCTGTGGCTCGCGCTGCTCGGGCTCTACGACTGGCGCGGCGTTCCGCCGCTCGCGCCCGAGCTCTGGTCGATGCCGCGGGCGCTCCCGTTGCATCCCTCGAAGCTCTACTGCCACACGCGCCTCATCCAGCTCGCGATGTCGGTGCTGTACGCGCGCAGGCCGCCGGCGCCGCCGAGCGCGCGCCTCGAGCGCATCCGGGACGAGCTCTACGGCGGCGACTACGCGAGCGTCGACTGGGTCGCCGCGCGCCGCTCGCTGCGCGCCGCGGAGCTCGTTACGCCGCCGGGGCGCGCGCTGCGGCTCTCGTTCGAGCTGCTCGCGCTGCTCGAGCCGCACGCGCGCGCGGAGCGACGCGAGCGCGTGTTGCGAGACCTCGAGCGCCGCATCCGCTGGGAGCTGCAGACCACCGATTACACGAGCATCTCTCCCGTGAGCGGCATGCTCAACATCCTCGCGCTGCGCTCGGCCTACGTCGACGATCCCGACGCGAAACGCGCCCTCGAGCGGCTCGAGGCCTGGGTCTGGGAGGACGACGTGGACGGGCTGCGCGTCGCGGGAGCGCGCAGCGCATCCTGGGACACGGCGTTCGCGCTGCAGGCGCTCAGCGCGGCGAGCCCGCACACCGACGTGGAAGGCGCGCTCAAGCGCGGCGCGGCTTTCCTCGACAGCCAGCAGATCCGCGAGACGTTCCCGGGACATCGCGACGCCTACCGCCTGGATCCGAAGGGCGGCTTCTGCTTCGCGAGCGTTTGGCACGGCTGGCCGGTGAGCGACTGCACGGCCGAGGCGCTGGAGGCGCTGCTCGGCGTGCCCGGCGCGAGCCTCGACGCAGACGACGCGCGCTGCGCGGTCGAGTTCATCTTGCGCTGCCAGAATCGCGACGGCGGATTCGGCAGCTACGAGGCGCGGCGCTCGCGGATCGGCCTCGAGTGGCTCAATCCGGCCGAGATGTTCGGCGACTCGATGACCGAGCACTCCTACGTCGAGTGCACGGCCTCCTGCATCGCGGCGCTCGCGAGCTTCCGGCGCCGCCATCCGGGGCCGCTCGCGGGCGAGATCGATACCGCGATCGCGCGCGCGCACGAGCGCCTGCGCCTCGCGCAGGGCTCGGACGGCGCCTGGCGCGGCGTCTGGGGCGTGCACTTCATCTATGGAACGCTGTTCGGTGTAAAGGGCTTGCTCGCCGCGGGAACCAAGCCGAACGATTCGGCGATCCGCCGCGCGTGCCACTGGCTGCGCGCGCGGCAGCGCGACGATGGCGGATGGGGCGAAGACGCGTCGAGCTGCGTGAGCGGGCGCTACGTCGAGCACCGCGAGAGCCAGGTGATCCACACCGCGTGGGCGCTGCTCACGCTGCTCATGGCGCGCGACTCCGATTGGGGCGCGATCGTGCGCGGCGCGCGCTTCCTGATCGAGCAGCAGCTCGCGTCGGGCGAGTGGCCGCGCCAGGATCCCGCGGGCGTGTTCTTCCGAACCGCGCTGCTCGACTACACCCTCTACCGCCAGTACTTCCCGCTCTGGGCGCTCGCGCTGTACGAGCAGCGCCGCCTCGAGCGCCTCGCGTTCTCGTCCGAGCCGAGCCCGGCACCCGACGCAGCGACCGGAGCAATTGGAACGAGCACGGCCAACTGGGCCCCGGCCGGCAGCGAATCCCTCGACAGCGAGCGGAGCGGCCCGGGTTAACGCTGCTCTCCGTCGTCCCAGTAGGCGCGCATCTCGAAGTAGGTGAACGACGCGGTCCACGCGATCAGCACCAGGCCCGTGACGGCTTCGCTGCCCGCGAACAGTCCCGCATCGCCCAGCGGAACGATGTCGCCATAGCCCAGCGACGTGTAGGTCGCCGACGAGAAATACAAAAGCTGCACGAAGCTCGGATCGTCGATCGAGAGGCGCGCCTCGCCGAGAACGAGCAGCAGCTTCCAGCCGAGCGCGAACGCGATCACCTCGATGAAGTGCGCGCCGAGCGCCGCGAGCACGGCCGCCGCGACGCGCACGCGATGGCCGAGCGGGGTGCTCCGCATGCAGTTCGATGCGAGGCTGAGCACCTCGTAGTGGATGCCCACCGCGAGCAGGATCGAGACGGCGATCGTGGTGGCGATGATCAGCATGCGCGCGCGCTCCTCGACGCCGCGAGGATCGCTCGGAGCGGCCTCGCGCGAAATCGCTGCGAGCCGATCATCGCTCGGAACGGCCCGGCTCGAAATCGACGAGCACGGGCGGCTGCGGCTCCGGCCGCTCGAGCAGCTGCAGCGCGGCCTCGATCACCGCGTGCTGCAGCGCAGCATCCGACGGTGCACCGAGCGGATAGCCATGCGGAAACGGCGCGAACAGCGCGCGCGGCGGCCGCACGCGCTCCGCGACCTCGCGCAGCAGCTGGATCGCGACGCTCGCGATGCCGCGCCGCTCGAGCTCCGCTGCGACCAGGCTCACGGCCTGGTTGCACATCGGTCAGACGGGCACGAGCAGCGCGACGTCGACGCCCGCGGCCGCGAAGTCGCGCGCGATCTCGGGCGCGGTGTCGCGAACCAGCCGGCCCGGCGCGGTGATCGAGCCCATCAGCGAGACGTGCGCGTCGGCGAGCGAGCCGACGCGGCCCGCCGCGACGAGCTCGCGCGCGCGGTCGATCGGAAACGCGAGGTTCGGATCCCGCGCGATCCCCGAGTGATCGAACGACTCGCTGCGGTGCGTATCGATCAGCTGCGACACCGGATAGTCGCTCGGGATGCTCCGGAAGCTCACGTCGCCACCGCGCACGGATGCGTCGAACGCCGCTTGATGGCGCGCGACGAGGCCCGCGCTCGAGACGATCGCGAGCCGACACGCCGAGAGCGGCTTCGCGAGCGGCGTCCACGGCACGGGGTCGATGCGCCGCCACGGATACGCGCGCAGGTACGCGCGGTCGACGAGCGAGAACTCGCCGAGCTCACCCATGATCACCCCTCGTCACGGATCGCCGGCCCGCGCTAGCCGCTGCTGCGCGCCTTCGGGCCCGCGACGTACCAGACGATGAAGCCGATCACCGGAAACACGATGACGAGCGCAATCCAGAGCGCCTTGCTTCCGTTCGACTCGCTGCTCTGGAAGATGTTGAGGATCGCCCAGATGTCGGCGATCAGGACCAACAGTGCGAACAAGCCTGTGATCACGGCGAGCCTCCCCCGATGTCTTCGCGGATGGCGCTTCCCGCACGCGCGAGTCGCGGCGGCGCGCGGGATTCTACCCGCTCGCGCGCGCGGCGCGCGCCGCCGCCCGAGGCCGCATACCCCGGGGGGCGCGCGGGGCGCGCTGGGACTTGGTGCTCGGGCTCGCGCGCTGCTACCAACCCGGTCGAATTCCCGCCGGGCGCGGCCGCGCGCTGCTGTTGCGAGACGCGCCAGCGCCCCCGCCCGCAGCCCGAGCGCGAACACGCGCCACTGAGTTGGATCCAGGAGCAGACGCCGTGCGCAATCCGAGAAGCCGCCACAGCAAGCAGCAAGCCAAACCCGACACACACGGGGCCGCCAGCGCGCCGACGCAGGCTCCGCTCGAGTGGGAGACGCCGATGTATCGGCTCGCGGTCGACCAGCTCGACCAGACCGCCGAGCTCATGAACCTCGACCCGAACATCTGGGAGCGCCTGCGAACGCCGCAGCGCGCGCACGTCGTCTCCTTCCCGTTCCGCCGCGACGATTACAAGACCGTCGAGACGGTGTTCGCCTACCGCGTCCAGCACATGCTCACGATGGGGCCGACGAAGGGCGGCATCCGCTACGACGAGGACGTGAACCTCGGCGAGGTGACCGCGCTCTCGATGTGGATGTCGTGGAAGTGCGCGATCATGAACCTTCCGTTCGGCGGCGCGAAGGGCGGCGTCCGCATCGACCCCCATACACTATCGAGCGACGAGCTGCAGCGCCTCACGCGCCGCTACACCTCGGAGATCATCGAGGTGATCGGCCCGGATCGCGACATCCCCGCGCCCGACCTCGGCACCGACGAGCGCGTGATGGCGTGGATCATGGACACCTACTCCCAACAGAAGGGTTACGCGGTGCCGGGCGTGGTGACCGGAAAGCCGATCGAGATCGGCGGCTCGTTCGGCCGGCGCGAGGCGACCGGCCGCGGCGTGATCTCGTGCGCGAAGGAGGCGTGCCGCTCGCTCGGCCGCTCGTTCGAGAGCTCGAGCGTGGTCGTGCAGGGCTTCGGCGCGGTCGGCAGCGTCGCTGCGCGGCTCGCCGCGCAGCTCGGCGCCAAGGTGGTCGGCGTCTCGAGCATCTCGGGCGGCACGCACAACCCCAAGGGGCTCGACATCGAGGCGCTCGGCGCCTGGGTGAAACAGAATGGCGACGACCTCACCAAGTATCCGGGCGGCGACGCGGTCACCAACCCCGAGCTGCT
>DASPGF010000078.1:0-4911 GCA_035620755.1 Myxococcota bacterium | reverse complement strand
GCCGCTTGCGCAGCTCCGTGGGAACTTCGAAGGGAAGCTTCTCGATTGCGACGGCCTGCAGCGCGGTCCCCGGAATGTCGAGGCCCTGCCAGAACGAGCGCGCGCCGAGCAGCACCATGCCGCCGCCCGCGCGCACGAAGCGCTCCACGAGCGCGGCGGGGTCGTCGGTCGCGCGGCGCGGCATCAGGATCTCGTAGCCCTCGCCGCGCAGCAGCTCGGCGAGCCGATCGCTGACCTCGCGCATGCGGCGCAGGCTCGTGAACAGCCCGAGCGTGCGGCCGCCGAGCGCGCGCGTGAGATCGGCGAGCACCGCCGCCATCTCCTCGACGAGATCGCCCTCGCTCTGCAGCGCGACGACGCGCATGTGCTTCTCGTATGGAAACGGGCTCTCGACCGACACGCGCGTGACGCGCGGCGCGCCGAAGCGCTCGATCTCGAGCTCGCCGAGCGCCGCGAACGGGTCGCCCGCGACGAACAGGCTCGCGGATACACACGACAGCGTCTCGAGGCGATCGGCGAAGCGCTCGTGGAACGCGTCGGCGGGCGACACCGCGCGCACCACGAGCCGCCAGCGGTCGTAGGGCGCTTCGAGCTGCTCGAACGCCGCAACCGTCTCGCCGTCGTTCGCGGCGAACGCGCCGCGCAGCGTGCCCGCCGCGACGCGCAGCTCCGCGCTCGCGCGCTCGATCGCGGGCAGCTCCTCGGCATCCGCATCGCGCGCGCGCGCGAGCTGCTCGGCGGCATCCGCGGCGGCAATCAGCCTCTCGGAGGCGAGCTGCGCGAGCTCGGCCGCCTCGAGAAACGCGCCCTCGGGGTGCGCGGGCAGCTGCACCTCGCCGAACTCGCTCGCGCGATCCGCGAGGCAGCGGCCGAGCGCGACGAGATCCTGCTGGATGCCGCGCCGCCACGCGCGGATGTCGCTCGCGAGCCGGCGGATGCCCGAGCGACCGAGCAGGCCCGCGCCGCGCTTGTCGTCCGATGGCCGGCCGAACAGCTCGTCGACGAGCTCGAGCACCTCGAGCGGGCGCACCTCGAGCGCGTAGACCTCGTCGGCCACGCCCGCGAGCTCCTGCGCCTCGTCGATGATCGCATCCACGAAGACCGGGTAGTCGGGCGGCCAGCGCAGCAGCAGATCGTGGTTGGCGACCACGAGCTGGGCCTTGGCGAGCGCGGCGCGGCGCCGGCCGAACGGGCAATCGCGCTCGCTCGCGCACTGCTCGCGCGTGCACTGCTCGGCGCGCGCCGCCACGGATCGGCGCAGCAGATCGCGCAGCGGCGGAAAGCGGTGGTGCAGGCCGCCGGGCAAGGTTCCGACCTCGCCGTGCCGGCGGATGCCCGCGCAGGCCGCGAGCGCCGCGTGCGCGAGCCGATCCTCGGCGAACATCTGCGGCTCGCGGCCCTCGGCGAGCACGAGCGCGAGCCGGCGCGCGCAGATGTAGTTCGCGCGGCCCTTGATCGAGATCGCCTTGAGCTCGGGATAGCCGAGCATCGCCGCGGCTGCGGGAATGTCCTTGGTGAGAAGCTGATCCTGCAGCAGCTTCGTGCGCGTCGAGATCACGACCGGCTCGCGCACGCCGCCGGCCGCGCGCTCCATCGCGTACGGAATCGCCGCCGCGAGGTACGCGAGCGATTTCCCGACGCCGGTTCCGCCCTCGAGCAGCAGCCGGCCGCGCGCGTCGAAGTTGCGCACGAACTGACGCGCGAGCTCGAGCTGCTGCGCGCGCACGCGATAGTTGGGGAAGTACCGCCGGCCGCGCTCGAGATCGGAGAGCGCGGCGACGATCTGCTCCTCGTCGAACGGAACGGGCTTCTCGGCGCTCGCGCGGAGCTCCGCGAACTCGCCCGCGCGCGCGGGCGCGACGAGCGGAGGCGCGCCGCTGAACAGCGGCAGCCACGGCGAATCGGGCGCGTAGCTCTCGAGCGCATTGCGCGCGATCGCGTAGCGCCGCTCTCCTGCGCGAACGCCGACCGCGACCGCGGACATCACGCGCAGCGTGTCGAGCGCGTCGCTGAGGGCGCGGTGCTTCTCGTCGCGACCGGCCAGCGCACGCGCGAAGGTCTCGAGCCGCAGGTCCGGGGCATCCGGATGCGCGATCGCGAGGAAATCCTGCGTGTCGAGGTAGCGCGATTCGCCGAGCGCGTGCGTCACGCAGCGCGTGAGGAAGTGCCGCTCGAACGCCGCGTTGTGCGCGATCAGCGCGCGGCCCGCGAGCGCGGACTCGATCGACCTCGCGATCGCAGCGATCGCAGGCGCGTCCGCGACGTCGGCATCGGTGAGGCCCGTCAGGTGCGAGATCGCGCGCGGCAGCGGGCCGCGCGGGCGCACCAGGCGCTCGAGCGTGGTGACGGTTTCGGCGCCGGGATCGACGAGCACCGCGCCGAACTCGAGGATCTCGGACGCGGGGTCGTCGGAGAGGCCCGTCGTCTCGAGGTCGACCACCGCAAACGGGCCCGTCGCCGCGCCAAAGCGCGCGAGCGCGCCGAGGTCGATCGCGAGCTCGCTCGCGCGCCGCGTCTGCGTGTGCAGCAATGGCTCCGGCACGGGCTTGGGGTGGGCGAATTCGGCCACTCGCCGACGATAACCCGCCGCGCCTGCGCGCACCTCGGGGTCGGATCGCGCGCGCCGCAGCGCCGAAACGGCGACCGGCAGCGCGCCATCGGGCGCGCTGCCGGCCTGGTCGAAGCTCGAGCTGCGTCGAATCTAGCGGCTGAAGTCCGCGCGGCGGTTGTAGCGCCAGGCCGACTCGTCGTGGCCGGGAACCGCCGGCTTCGCCTCGCCGAAGCTCACCGTCTGCAGCCGGTCGCCCGGCACGCCGAGGTCGACGAGATAGCGCTTGACGGCCGACGCGCGGCGCTCGCCGAGCGCGAGGTTGTACTCCTCGCTGCCGCGCTCGTCGGTGTGGCCCTCGATCGTGATCTGGCCCCAGCCCGCGTTCGCCTTGATGATCTCGGCGTCCTTGCGCAGCGACGCCGCGCCATCGCTGCGGATCGCGCTCTGGTCGAAATCGAAATACACGCTCTCGAGATCGCTGATCGCGGTCTTCGAAGCCGACGGGTCGAGCGCACCGTCGTCGAATTCGCTCCCCGTCTGTGCGCGACCGCTCCCATCGCCGGCTTCCGTCGCGCTCTTCGACGCACATCCTGCGCTCCCGATCGCGATCGCTCCAACCGCAACCACGAGCGCGCCCAATCGCTTCCTCATCGCGTCCCTCCTTCGAAATGCAGACCTTTCAATGGATGCATGGATTCTGTGCAGCAAGAGCGACCCAGTTCGTGCCGCGCTCCGGACGCGCCTGCTGCCAAGGGCACCGGTCCAAGACGAGCACGCTGCCGCTCGCGCGTCGTTCGAGGACCGGATGGCCCTGTTGTCAAAAACTCCCCCTGCGGGAGTTTGGAGAATAATTCCACACCCGCAAGCTGCTTTGGCGCGATTTGCGCGTGCGGGTTGGCGGGCCCGGCCGAGCCAGGGCTGGGTCGACCACCCCTCAGGCCAGGCCGGTGTGGATCAGGTACTCGGCGACCGAGATCGCACCCCTGGCGGCGCCGAGCTTGGTGTTGTGGGAGAGGAGGACCCACTTCACCCCGTTCTCGAGCACCGAATCCGCGCGAATGCGGCCGACCACGGTCGTCATGCCGTCGTGCAGCTTTCGGTCGATGCGCGGCTGCGGCCGGTCGGGCTCATCGCTCACGCGAATGATCTCCGGGGGGGTCGACGGAAGCCCGAGATCGACGAACTCGCGGCCGAACGCGCGCATCGCGTCCGCGACCTCCGACGGCTTGGCGGAGCGGCCGAGGGATGCGGTCACGCTCAGCGTGTGGCCGTCGCGCACGTTCACCCGGGTGCAGGTGGCCGAGACCGGGATGTCGAGCGGCGCGATCCGATCGCCCTCGAGCGTTCCGAGGATCTTCGAGGTCTCGGTCTGGACCTTCTCCTCCTCCTTCGGAATGAAGGGGATCAGGTTGTCGAGGATGTCGAGCGCCGCGACGCCGGGGCTGCGACCCGCGCCCGAGAGCGCCTGCATCGAGGTGACGACCACGCCCTGCAGGCCGAATTTTCGCGCGAGCGGTGCGAGGGTCACCACGAGCCCCGTCGCGGTGCAGTTGGGGATCGGCGCCACGAAGCCCTTCCAGCCGCGCTCCTTCTGCTGGCGCTTGATGAGCGCCGCGTGCTCGCAGTTCACGCCCGGTACGATCACCGGCACGTCGTCCTCGTAGCGGAACGCCGACGAGGTCGACACCACGGGAACCAGCGGCGCGAACTTCTGCTCGAGCGGGCGCGCCGCGTCGCTCTCGACGGCCGAGAACACCAGGTCGATTCCCGTGAGGTCGAGCTGCGACGCATCGCGCACGGGCATGCGCGCGAACGAATCGGGAAGCGGCTCCTCGCACGCCCAGCTCACGCGGCCGCCGGGCCCCGTGATCGCGTCGAGATAGCGCTTGCCCGCGCTGCGCTCGCTCGCGGCGAGCGCGGCCACTTCGAACCAAGGGTGCTGGTCGAGGGCGACGAGGAACTGCTGGCCGGCCACGCCCGTGGCGCCGACCACTGCGACGCGGCGGCGGGGATTGCGACTCACTGCGAACTCTCCTCACACGCTCGGATTCGAGGCGATCGCGCGAGCCGCCGTCGTCGACCCGCGCTGGACGCATCTAGGTAGCAGCTCCCGAGGGCCTGCTTCAAGGCGCCCGAAGGGCTGCTCGACGCCGCAGGCGGCCGTGCTCCAGCTCGCGGCTTACGACTCGAGCGCCGCGAGCGCGGCCGCTTCGAATTCCTCGAGGCTCGGATACCAGCGGCTCGGCGTGCCTTCCGCGGCGAGGTTCTTGATCGCCGCCGCGCAGCGCTCGCCGCCGAGCGCGCGCTCGAGCGCGGCCGCCCATTTCATCGCGTCTTCGCCGGGTTCGGCGTCGAGTCTG
>DASPGF010000077.1:0-2499 GCA_035620755.1 Myxococcota bacterium | reverse complement strand
CGCAGCGGATCGAGCGCGAGGTGACGATGCCCGAGAGCGAGATCACCGCGACGTCCGTGGTGCCGCCCCCGATGTCCACGACCATGTTTCCCGTTGCCGCGGTGACGTCGAGGCCCGCGCCGATCGCGGCGGCCATCGGCTCCTCGATCAGAAAGACCTCGCGTGCGCCCGCGGAGAGCGCGGACTCGCGCACGGCGCGCTTCTCGACGCTCGTGATGCACGGCGGAACGCAGATCACGGTGCGCGGCCGCACCATCTTGCCGCGCTTGTGGGCGCGCTGGATGAAGTAGCGCAGCATCGCCTCGGTGATCTCGAAGTCGGCAATCACGCCGTCCTTGATCGGCCGCACCGCGCGGATGCCGTTCGGCGTGCGGCCGAGCATCGCCTTGGCGTCGTGGCCGACCGCGAGCACGCGATCGCCGCGGCCGTTGCTCTCGTTCATCACGGCGACGACGCTCGGCTCGGAGCAGATCAGGCCCTTGCCCTTCACGTAGACCAGCGTGTTCGCGGTGCCGAGGTCGATCGCGAGATCGTGCGAGAACAGGCCGGCGATCAGATCGGTGAACATGGGGTGTTTCCTCGATGCCGCGAGCGAGTCGCCCGGGGCCGTACGCTGTATCGGCAGCAGGTGGCAGAAATTGAGCAGAAGGCTGGGCGCGCAAAGCGGAATCGCGGAAGCGAGCACTCCGCGGCTGCGCAGCGCGCGCGCACGCGAAACGAAAAGCCCTCAGAATCGCCCGGCAATCCGGTCGCCGCGCTCGCACCGACGCACACGGCCTCGGCGGCGCGCCGAGCGATCAGGGCTCGGGCGCCGATCCGGGCGCGCGTTCGACGAGACCCTCGAGCTCGCCGAGATGCGCGCGCAGCTGCCCGACCGACTCGCGGATCTCGCCGAAGCGCGTCTCGTAGCCGCGCAGCGCGCCGTGGGCGGCCGCGAGCTCGGCCTCGAGCGACTCGACGCGGCCTGACAGCCGCTCGAGCCCGCGGCTCTGGAACGCGATGATCGCGACCGCGATCGCGAGCATCAGACCGACCACCCAGAACGCGACGCCGAGATCCGTCCAGCGCCGGCGCTGCTGCGATGCGCGCGGCGCAGGCGCGGCTTCGTGCCCCGGCCCGACCGAGACGAGCTTGGGCTTGGCGTCCGTCATCAGCTCTGGATCACGAGCTTGGAGAGGCTCGTCTTGCGCAGATTGGTCTTCTGGATGGTGCGCACGAGCTCGGCGACCTTCTCGATGTCCGTCTCGAACGGGTTGTTGCAGATCACGCGCACGTTGAGCAGGTTCCCGAGCCGGATGTTCGACCAGTCGAGATCGTATTGGATCGAGTTCTGCCGCGCGAGCTTGATGAACTCGCCGCGCATGCGCGCGCGGGTGTCGTGGGGCGGCTCGGTCTTGGCCTTGATGATCTCCGCGTCGTTGAGCACGCGCTCGACCATGCCGCCCCGCTCGAGCAGGTAGAAGATGCCGCGGTCGGAGCGGATGTCGTGGTACTGCAGATCGAGCATGAAGATGCGCGGATCGGTCCACGACTTCCCCTTCGAGTCGATGTAGGACTGGATCAGGCGCCGCTTGATGATCCAGTCGATCTCGCGGTCGAGCTTGTCGGGGTCGGTGTCGAGGCAGTCGAGCACGTGCTGCCACATCGCGACCGATTCGCGCAGCTCGTCGCTCACCGGGTACTGCTCGATGTACTTCTGCGCCATCTCGCAGTACTCGCGCTGGATCTGGATCGGCGAGTACTCGCGCCCGTTGTCGAGGCGAAGCTTGCGCTTGCAGGTGGTGTCGTAGGAGATGTCCTTGATCGCCTTCACGGGATTTCGCAGCGTGAAATCCTGGTTGATGTAGTTGTCCTCGATCATCTGCAGCACGACCGCGCAGGTGCCGATCTTCAGGAAGTTCGTGTACTCCGACATGTTCGAGTCGCCGACGATCACGTGCAGGCGCCGGTACTTCTCGCGGTCGGCGTGCGGCTCGTCGCGCGTGTTGATGATCGAGCGATCGTTGGTCGTGGTGCCAGAGATCTTCTGGTAGATGTGCTGCGCGCGCTGGCTGATGCAGTAGTGCACGCCGTCCTGCGTCTGGAAGACCTTGCCCGCGCCCGAGTAGATCTGCCGCGTGACGAGGAACGGGATCAGCTGCTCGGCGAGGTAATAGAAGTCGACGTCGCGATCGACGAGGTAGTTCTCGTGGCAGCCGTAGCTGTTTCCGACGAAGTCGGTGTTGTTCTTGAAGATCGACAGCTTCCCGGTGATTCGCTCTTCGCGGATCTTCTCCTCCGCGTAGCCCTGCAGATCCTCGAGCACGCGCTCGCCGGCCTTGTCGTAGACGATCAGCTGGCGCGGCGCCGCGCACTCGGGCGTCGCGTACTCCGGGTGGCAGCCCGTGTCCTGGTAGAAGCGCGCCCCGTTCTCGAGGAACACGTTCAGGAAGTGCTCGGTGGTGATCAGCTTCTCGAACAGGAAGCGGATCGCCTTCTCGACGGGCAGCGTCTTGCGCC
>DASPGF010000076.1:0-2031 GCA_035620755.1 Myxococcota bacterium | reverse complement strand
CTCGTCCTGGTCGGTGCGCGCGTGGCTCGCGCTGACCGAGGCGGGCATCGCGTTCGAGACCGAGACGATCCCGATGTTCCTCGACGCGTGGGACGAGCGGATGCGCGCGCGCCTGCCTGCGGGGAAGGTTCCGACGCTGATCGATGGCGACCTCGCGATCCACGAATCGCTCGCGATCTGCGAGTACGCGGCCGAGCTCGAGCCGGAGGCGCGGCTGTGGCCCGAGTCGCGCGCCGCGCGCGCACGCGCGCGCGCGATCAGCTGCGAGATGGCTTCGGGCTTCGCGAGCCTGCGACGCGACCTGCCGATGAATGCGCGCGCGCGCAGCGCACCGCGCGCGCTCTCCGACGAAACGCGCGCGCAGGTGCAGCGCAGCTTCGCGCTCTGGAAGGATTGTCTGCGCGTCGCGAGGGGCGGGCCGTTCCTGTTCGGCGCGTTCACGATCGCGGATGCGATGTACGCGCCGGTCGTGAGCCGCTACCGAACCTACGGGGTGCCGCTCGAGGGCGCGGTGCGCGACTACGCGGACGCGCTCTGGAGTCGGCCGTCGGTGGTGCGCTGGCTCGAGCTCGCCGCCACCGCCCCCGCGATCCCGAAGTACGACGCGCTGCTCGACGCGTGACGCGGGATCGCAACACCTGGGAGGAGCTGCTCGCCGCGGCCGAGTCACGCGACGCGGCGCTGCTCGACGCGCTCCTCGATCAGCTCGACGAGCCCGAGCGCGTGCACGCGCTCGCGCGCCTCGACGCCGAGGAGCGCGGCATCGTGCTGAACGCGCTGACCCGGACGCGCGCCGCCGAGCTGCTCGAGCAGATTCCCGACTCCCACGCCGCCGAGGCCGTCAAGGAGCTCGAGCCCGGCGCGGCCGCGGAGATCCTCCACGAGCTGCAGAGCGACGATCGAGCGGAGCTCGTCGCGCAGCTCGATTCGAGCGAGGCCGAGGCGATCCTGACCGCCTCCGCGCCCGAAGCCGCGCAGTCGATTCGCGCGATCCTGCAGTACCCCGAGGACAGCGCGGGCCGGCTGATGATCACGGAGTTCGTCGCCGTCCCCGCAACCTGGACCGCGCGCGAGCTCGTCACGCACCTGCAGGACAACGTCGATCGCTACGCGAACTACGTCGCGCAATACGTCTACGCGCTCGGCGAATCGGGCGAGCTCGTCGGAGTGCTTCCACTGCGCAATCTCGTGCTCGCCCACCCGAACCAGAGCGTGAGCGCGCTGATGCTGCGCGACCCGATCTCGGTGCACGCCGACCTCGAGCTGCAGCAGATCTTCGAGCTGTTCGACCGCCACCGCTTCGTGGGCATACCGGTGGTCGATGCGAGCCACCGCATGATCGGCGTGCTGCTGCGCGAAGACGTCGACGAAGAGCGCGTCTATCAGGCCCACGCCGACCAGCTCAAGAGCCGCGGCGTGGTCGGCGGCGAGGAGCTGCGCACGATGCCGCTGCTCACGCGCTCGAACCGCCGCCTCGGCTGGCTGTCGTTGAACATCCTGCTCAACATCGCCGCGGCGAGCGTGATCGCGCTCTACCAGGACACGCTCGCGGCCGCGATCGCGCTCGCCGTGTTCCTGCCGATCATCTCCGACATGAGCGGCTGCTCGGGCAACCAGGCGGTCGCGGTCAGCCTGCGCGAGCTCGCGCTCGGCGTGGTGCGTCCGAGCGAGCTGCTGCGGGTGTGGTGGAAGGAGGTCTGGCTCGGCTGCATCAACGGCGCGGCGCTCGGGCTGCTGATCGGCGCGGTCGCGTGGCTGTGGAAGGGCAGCGCGGCGCTCGGCGCCGTCGTCGGTCTCGCGCTCGCGCTCAACACCGTGGTCGCGGTCTCGATCGGCGGTACCGTCCCGCTCGCGCTGCGCCGGCTCGGCTTCGATCCCGCGCTCGCGTCGGGGCCGATCCTGACGACGGTGACCGACATGTTCGGCTTCTTCTTCGTCTTGAGCTTCGCGACCTACGCGCTGCCGCAGATCAGCGGGCTCTGATCGCGCGCGCGTGCGCGCGGCGGGCGCTGCGGCGCGCCGAATTCGAGG
>DASPGF010000075.1:0-5096 GCA_035620755.1 Myxococcota bacterium | reverse complement strand
GGATCTCGCTGCGGCGCACCCGCGCGGTGCACGCGCCGGGCGCGAACGACAACGCGTCGGGCATCGCGGCCATGCTCACGGCTGCCGAGCAGCTGCTCGCGCTGCTGCCGCGCGGAGTCGAGCTCTGGCTGGTCTGCAGCGGCGCGGGCGGCGACGGCTGCAGCGGCATGCGCGCGTTCCTCGCCGCGCAGCGCGACTGGCCGCGCGCGACCACCTACGTGGTCGGCTTCCGCTGCGTCGGCGGCGGAGCGCTGCACCGCATCGAGCGCGAAGGGCCGCTCGGCGACACCGTCCATCATTCGCCGCTCGCCGAGCTCGCGCGGCGCGTCTCGGCGAGCGGGATGTTCGGCAGCGTCACGCCCGTCGACTGGCCCGAAGACGGCGAGGCGGGTGCTGCGGCGCGCGCGGGCTTCCCCGCGCTGTCGCTGATCGGACTCGAGCCGGATGGGTTGCCGCGCAACAAGCGGCTCGCCGCGGATCTGCCCGCCTCGCTCGACATGGAGAGCGTGGTTCGCGCAGCCGACTTCGGAGTCGCGGTCGCGCGCGCGGCGCTTCGCGGGGAGGCGGGGCCGATCGCGATCCTCTGAGCCGATCCGCGGCTCGCGTGCCGCCGGCGCGGCACGGCCGCGCGCGACCAGCGCCCCGCGGCGGTCGCGGCCCCGCGGATCGCATAAGCTCTGCTGCGAATTCGCGTCTCGTGTGCGGGGAGCCGAACGGCATGAACATCGTGATCGTGGGCGCGGGTCGCGTCGGTCAGACGCTCGCGGGCAAGCTCGCACGCGACGGGCACGACGTGTCGCTGGTGGAGTCCGATCCCGGCAAGGCGCGCGCCCTCTCGGAAGTGCTCGATGTCCAGATCATCGAAGGGAATGGAGCCACCGCATCGCTGCTGCGCCGCGCGGGGGTGGAGAAGGCGGACCTCGTCGTGGCGGTGACCGACTACGACGAGGCCAACATGATCGTGGGACTGCTGGCGTCCTTGGCGTTCAACGTGCCGCGGGTCCTCGTTCGGCTGCGCGAGGTCGATCACGCCGAGGGCTTCGACCTGATCGGCGTGGATCACCCGGGCGAGCACGTCTGGGTGAACCCGGACATGGCCGCGGTCGACCGCATCTCGTCGCTGCTCGAGGTGCCCGGCGCGGTCGACGTGGTCTCCTTCATGGACGGCGACCTGATCGTCGCGGGCTTCCGCATCAACCGCAAATCGGATTTCGTCGGCGTGCGCGTGTCGGATCTCAAGCTGCTGTTCGCTGCGACGCCGACGCTCGCGGTCGCGATCCACCGCGACGACGACTGGATCATCCCGCACGGCGGCGAGGAGATCGCGATCGGCGACCTCGTCTACTTCGCGATCGCGCGCGAGCACCTCGAGGAGATCCTGCCGCTCGTCGGCGCGTCGCAGGACGACCGGCGCACCATCCTGATCGCGGGTGCGGGGCCGATCGGTCTCGAGCTCGCGCGCAGGCTCGAATCGACGCACGGCCGGGCCGTCCTGATCGAGAGCGACGCGGCGCTCGCGCAAGAGGCCTCGGAGAAGCTCAGCGACGTGCTCGTCGTGCGAGGGCGCGCGACCGACCAGACGCTGCTCGAAGAGGAAGACATCGATCGCGTGTCGACGTTCGTGGCCGTGACGCCGGATCAGGAGACCAACCTGGTGGCGGGCCTGCTCGCCAAGCGACTCGGTGCGGGGCGCGCGGTGGTCCTCGTCGACAATCCCGCGCTCGTCGATCTCGTGAGCGAGATCGGCATCGACGCGATCATCAGCCCGCGGCTGCTCGTGATCGGGCTCGCGCTGCAGCACATCCGCGGCGGCCGCGTGCTCACGGTCGCGCAGCTGCTCGAGGACCGGATCGAGATCGTCGAAGCCGAAGTCGGACGGCGCAGCACGCTCGCGAGCGGAACCCTCGCCGAGATCGATCTGCCGCGCGGCGTGCTCGTGGCTGCGGTCAAGCGCGGCGATCGGCTGCTCGTTCCGCGCGGTGCCGATCGCGTGGAGCCCGGCGATCGCGTGCTCTTGATCTCGAGCTCCGAGAATGCGTCCAAGCTCGCCGACTTCCTCGCCGAGTGAGCGATTGAGCGGGAGCGGCCGGCGTTGAACGCGCTGCGCGATCTGCAATGGCTCGGTCGGCTGTTGGTCGCGCTCGCGCTCGTTCAGCTGGCTCCCGCAGCGGCGTCGCTGATCTGGGGCGAGCCCGCGTTGCCGTTCCTCGCGAGCGCGACCGCTGCGGCGGTCCCGGGCCTGCTGATCGCACGCGGTAGCCAGTCGCTCGACGTGCGGCTGCGCACGCGCGATGCGATCGCGCTCGCGACCGGCGCGTGGTCGTTGGCGGCATGCTTCGGCGCGCTCCCCTATCTGATGACCGGCGCGCTGCGGCCGGTCGATGCGCTGTTCGAATCCATGGCGGGCTTCACGACGACCGCGGCGAGCGCGCTGCGCTCGGTCGAGGCCGTTCCGCGCGGGCTCTTGCTCTGGCGCTCGATGACGCAATGGCTCGGCGGCATGGGCGTGCTGATCGTCGCGGTGGGTGTGCTGCCGCGGCTCGGCCTCGGCGACGCGCGTCCGTTCGCGGGCGCTGACGCGCGGGGCTCGGCTCGCTCCGAGCGCGCGCAGTTCGCGGTGAGCGCGCGCCGCCTGCTCGCGGTGTACGCGTGCCTCACGGCGCTCGCGTTCGGGTGCTTCGCGCTTGCGGGACTCGGCGCATTCGACGCGATCTGTCATGCGCTGACGGTCGTTTCGACGGGCGGCTTCTCGACGCGCGACGGCTCGATCGGCGGCTTCGGCTCGCGCGCCGTCGAGTGGGTCGCGATCGGCGCGATGTTCCTCGGCGGGATGAATTTCGCAATTCTCTACCAGCTTGCGACGGGTCGCGCCGCGCGGCTGCCGAAGGACGGCGAGCTCCGCTACTACGCGGGCGCGATCGCAATCTCGGCTGCGCTGCTCGCGTGGTCGATCGCCACGGGGCCCGACGCGCTGGGCGCGGCGCTGCGGCCCGCGCTGTTCCAGGCCACGTCGATGCTCACGGGCACGGGCTACACCAGCGCGAACTACGCCGCGTGGAGCGGCTTCGCGCAGCTGATCCTCGTCGGCCTGATGGTGCTAGGCGGCATGTCCGGATCGACGACCGGCGGGATCCGGGGTCAGCGGCTGCTGATCGGATTGGGCGCACTGCGCGACTCGTTCAGCGCGCTGCTGCATCCGCGCGCCGTGCAGCGCGTGAAGTATGCGGGTCGCGTGGTACCCGAGTCCGCGATGGCCGCCATCTGGGGCTTCATGACCGGCTTCTTCGCGCTCGTGCTATTCGCGGCGGCGCTCGCAGCGTGCGCGGGCTACGACCTCGTCACGGCGATCTCGGTCGGGTTCAGCTTGACGTCGAACGTCGGCGCCGCGCTCGGCGCGGCCGGCCCGGGCAGTCATTACGCGGATCTTCCCGCCTACGCGAAGCTCGGATTGGGCTTTTGCATGCTCGCGGGTCGTCTCGACGTGTTCGTGATTCTCGTGCTGCTGCGCCCCGCGTTCTGGCGCGCCTGACTCCACTCGCGCGACGAGCACGAGCGCGCTGCGATCCCGCCGAAGGCGCGCCCGACACCCGCGCGCGACGCGCTCGCGCGAGTGCGCTAGAGCCGGACGCGCGGCTGCCGCCTGCGCGAAGCGCTGCGACCCAGCACCGCACCGAGGCCCATCCCCACGAGCACGATGCCGGCCCCGGTGATCCACTCGGGCCAACGCGCGCCCGCGCGCAGCCCGTGGTTCTCGCGCGCGAGCCGCTCGATCTCGGCGCGCTGCTGCTCGTCGCGACTCGCCAGCGCGTCGTTCGCGCCGCCGAGATCGGCGACCTGCTTCGAGAGATCGGCGAGCTGCCGGCGCAGCTCCTGCGCGTCGCGTTCGAGGCTCGCGAGCTCGACGCGCGCGGGTGGCGTCTGCTGCAGGAAGCCCGCAGCGACCCAGCCCTCCTTGCCCTCCGCGGTGCGGATCTTCGTCCAGCCCTCCGCGCGCTCGAGGATGGTCGCGGCGTCGCCCGTCGTGAGACTTCCGATGATCCGATACTGCGAGCCCGCGCCCGTGCGCAGCGTGAGGTTGACTTCCTGGTCCGCGATCCACGCGTCCTGCGCGAAGCTCGTCGACGCGATCGCGGAGAGCGCGAGCAGTGCGGCCGCGAGCCGCATCCCGTCGCGCCAGGGGCTGCGCGGAGGCGCGTTCCGCAGCGGTCGCGTGCGCTGGTTCAGAGTCGGCTCCTGCTGGCCCGCGCCCGGCGGTCGGCTGGCTGCCCGGCGCTGGCGGGGTGGCTCCCCGGGTAGGACTCGAACCTACGACTTGGCGGTTAACAGCCGCCCGCTCTACCGACTGAGCTACCGGGGAACGCTCAAGCGGTCGGAGTCTAGGGGAGGGACCTCGAAAATCAATCCGCCGCGCGCTTCGGAATCGCGATCTCGACGGCCTCCGAGCGCGGCGCGAGGCTCTGGTCGGCGCGCTCGAAGACGACCGTGTAGCGATAGGTCGCGCCCTCGCGGACGTCGCGGTCGACGAAGCGCGGCTCGGTCGAGAATCCGAGGTTCTTGTTCTGCAATAGCGCGGTGCGAAACACGTGGGCGCCGCGAAACCCCTCCCCGGAGCGGTCGCTCCATTCGAGGTGGACGCCGTCGCTGCGAGCCGTCGCCGAGAGCGCGTAGTGCTCGCTCTCGACTTCGATCGCATCCGCGAATTCGCTCTCGAGCCCATCGCGATCGACGGCGGTCAGCGTGTAGGAGACGCGCTCCGCGGCCGCAACGGCGCTGTCCGTGGCCGTCGTCTCGTCGGGCCCGACGCTCGCGATCTGCTCGGGGGCCTCGTCCGCTTGGCGGATGCGGAACACGCGGTAGCCCGCGATGTCCTCCTCGACGTTTCGTTCCCACGCGAGCTGGTTGGCGCCGAGTTGCTGGCTGGCGCGGTGCAGTCCGATCGGCGGCAGCGGCTCGGGCTTGGTGACCGCGCGCACGGGCTCGGTCGGGATGCCGACGCCGTCCGCCGCGTTCACCGCGGTCACGCGATAGTAGAACACGCGCAGGTCGCCGAGCCCACGGTCGACGTAAACCGTCTCGTGTCGGCCGTCGAGCTGTGC
>DASPGF010000074.1:0-4794 GCA_035620755.1 Myxococcota bacterium | reverse complement strand
CCCCCGCGACTGGGTTCGACCCTCGCTGATCGGAGGCCGCGCGGTCCTGATGGTGCGGCCGAGTGCGGGGCAGCTCGTGACCTTCGAGGCGTGCGGCCAGGACGACGGGTGACACATCCGATGCGCGCGCCGCAAGGATTGCAGCGATCGCTCGACGCGCTGCGACGAGCTGCGCGCCCGCTGCGCGCGCTGCCGCGAGCGCTGCGCGAGCTCGAGACGCGCGAGGCCGTGCTGCTCGCGTTCTTCGCGACGTTCGCGGTGCTGCTGCGCGCGGCGACGCGTTGGCAGCTTCACGTGCCGGGACACTCGATGCTCGGCACCGCGCTGCTGCTCGTGCTCGCGCGCGCGTGCGTCAATCGCGGCGCCGCGGCGACGATCACGGCCACGCTCGCGGGTTTGAGCTGCGCGGCGCTCGGCATGGGCAGCAGCGGCCCTCTCGTGGTGTTGAAGCTCGCGCTGCCGGGCCTCGCGGTCGACCTCGGCTGGCGGTGGCTGCCCGTGCGGCGACCGCTGCTGCGCGGCGCGCTGCTCGGCGCCTGCGCGGGCGCGACGCAGTTCCTGCCCGTCGCGCTCGCAGAGGCGATCGCGGGCGTCGCGCTTCCGGTCGTGTTGAGCCACGCGCTGCTTGCCGCGGGCAGCAAGGCCGGATTCGGCGCGGTGGGAGGCGCCGCGGGGCTCTCGATCGCGGAGCGCCTGCGACACCACGGTGTGATCTCCCCGGGCTGAGCGCGCATCGATCGGGCGAAGATCGCCGATCCAGCTCGGCCGGGCCGCGGACCCCGATCGGCGGGCGCGCGGGCGCCGGCGATCCCGCCGCGTGCGCGATCAAGGCCGGCGGCGCCCTGGTCGATACGCGATGCCAACCGAATGGAGCAGCGCATGCGATTCCTCCCGGGGCAGCGCGGCGCGCGGCCGGATCCCGCGCGCGCGCGATGGGATCGCACGGGTCCGACCGGGCGATTCCGAATTCTGATCCAACAGCCGCGAGGCTCGCGCGTCCGGTACACGGCCGCGCTCGCGCTCGCCGCGTCGATCGGCTGCGGCGAGCCGCATCGCGCGCCCGATTCGCACGCCCTGAACGTCGCGCTGATCTCGATCGACACGCTCGCCGCGCGCCACCTCGGCCTCTACGGCTACTCGCGCGACACCAGCCCGAACCTCGACCGCTACGCGGCCGACGCGATCGTGTTCGAGAACGCGATCAGCACGGCGCCCAAGACTCCCGAATCGCACATGTCGATGTTCACGTCGCTGTACCCGTCCGTGCATCGCGTCTACACCATCGAGGATCCGAGTGCGATCCACAGACTCGACGAGAGCGTGCAGACGCTGCCGGAGATCCTCGCGCAGAATGGCTATGCGACCGTCGGGCTCCACGGCGGCGGCTTCGTGGACGGCCGTTTCGGCTTCGGGCAGGGCTTCGACGAGTACCGCCGGGGCTCGCAGACCCAGGCCGAGCAGTGGCTCGAGCGCCACGCGGCGAGCGGAAAGTTCTTCCTCTTCTACCACACCTACCGCGTTCACGACCCCTACACCCCGCATCCACCCTACGATCGCCGCTTCGACGGCGACTACGCGGGCCCGATCGTCCACGATCGCCGCGCGCTGCGCGCGCTCGCCGCATCGAGCAAATGGATCGACTACTCGAAGGCGTTCTGGAGCCGGGTCGACAAGAGCGATCCACGCGAGGTCGCACACGTCGTGGCGCTCTACGACGGCGCCATCGCCGAGATGGATGCAAGCCTCGCGAGCCTGCTGCAGGCGATCGATCGCCATGCGCCGAGAACCATCGTGATCCTCGTCTCCGATCACGGCGAGGAATTCGGCGAGCACGGGGGCTTTACGCACAGCCAGCTATACGCGGAAACCCTCCACGTGCCTCTGATCATCCGACATCCCGATCGATCCGGTAATGCCGATCGTTCGGGTGGCGTGCGGATTGCCGAGCGCGTGAGCCTGATCGATCTCGCGCCGACGATCCTCGAGATGCTATCGATCCCGGCGACCGGCGAGTTCCAGGGGCGCTCGCTGCTCGCGCTGATCGATCGCACCGGCGACGCCCGGCCCGTGCTGAGCGAGTTCCCGCTCGCCGATCGGGAGGCGATCGTGGAGGGCGACTGGAAGCTGCTGCGGACGAAGGGGCGCGAGCAGCTCTTCGCTCTGCATCGCGACCCCGACGAACGCAGCGACCTGCTCCGCGCGCACGCCGCGAGCGATGCGCGCGAGGTCGGCGCGCGCCGCGCCGCACTGCGCGAGCAGCTCGACCGCATCGTGCTGCAGAACCATGCGGTGCGCGAGCAGCGCCAGTTGCAGACGGCCCGCGAAGCGCCCAGCGCGGAGGTGCTCGAGCAGCTCCGCGCGCTGGGCTACCTCGAGTGAATGCCGTGCGGCCGGGCCGCGCGGCTTCCCCCTGAGTCGTCGGCTTCGATGACATTGGAGTTCGCGTGCGCGGGCTGCTGCTGTCGGTTGCCGTACCGCTGATCGCGCTGCTCGCGCTGCGCGCTGCGCTCCTCGCGCGCCGCCGCGCGCGTTATCCCGTGCGGGAGCTTCCGGGCTTCCTCTCCGATGAGGAGTGCGCGCACCTGATCGCGCGCGCCGAGCCGCTGCTGCGCACGAGCAAGGTGGTCGTGCAGGGCCGCGTCGGCCTCGGCGACGCGGGCCGCCGCAGCGCGACCGCGTTCATCGATCACGGGGGCGACGCGATCATCGAGGGCATCAAGCGGCGGGTCGCCGCGCTCACGGATACCGACTTCGCGCAGCAGGAGCCGATCCAGGTCACCCACTACGGCGACGGTCAGTTCTACGAGCGGCACTTCGACTCGCTGTGCGCGAACGGCGTCGATGCGGGCGCGCCGGGTGATCGCGCTTACACCGTCATCTTCTATCTCAACGACGACTACCGCGGAGGCGCGACCTACTTCCCCTCGATTCGCCGGCGGGTTCGCCCCGAGCGCGGCAAGGCCGTGCTGTTCGGCAACCTGAACCGCGCGCGCACCGCCTTCGAGCCGCTGTCGATCCACGCCGGCGAGCGCGTGCGCGGCGGCGAGAAGTGGCTCAGCAACCAATGGATCCGCGAGCGCCGGGCGTCGGCTGCGAGTGACGTGCGCACGCCTCGCGCGGCCGCGCGCGGGAAGCGCCGGAAGTAGGCCCCGATCGCGCGTTTGCGTGTAGCGTTTTTTGCTACAGCGCGATTCTGAAAATTGCGGCGGCGCTGGGCTAGCCTCCGAGCCATTCGAACCGGATCCGGACGCGGCCGCGAGGGGCCCGCGCCGCCTCACCAGAGAGGATTGCTTCCATGCCGACACACCCGATCCGAAGCCTGCGAATCGCACTCGCCGTCGCGCTCGCGCCGCTGTTCCTCGCCGCGACGCCTGCGAGCGATGCCGCGGAGCTGGTCCACCAGTCGCCCCATCCGAGCGCAACCGCCGCCTACCGCTGGCTCGAGATCATCCTCGAGGCGAGCGGCCGCGACGTCGATCGACACGGCGCACGGCCGACCATCCTCTCGCGCACCATGGCCCTTGCGCTCACCGCGATCTACGACGCGTGGGCGGCCTACGACGACAAGGCCGTGGGCACGCGGCTCGGCGCGCAGCTGCGGCAGCCGGCGCGCGAGCGCACGCTCGCGAACAAGGAGAAGGCGATCGCGCACGCCGCCTACCGCGCGCTGCTGTTCGTCTACGCCGAGGATTCCGCTTGGATCCGCGATCAGATGCAGAAGATGGGGTACGACCCCGATCACGCGTCGGACGACCTCTCGACACCCGAAGGTGTCGGAAACGCGGCCGCGGCAGCGGTGATCGAATACCGCCGCCACGACGGCGCGAACCAGCTCGGCGACGAGGCCGGCTCGGACGGTACGCCGTACTCGGATTACACCTTCTACCGACCGCGGAACACGCCCGAGCAGGTCGTCGACCCCACGAGCTGGATGCCGATTCCATTCGTCGACGCGCAGCACGGCCGCTTTGCGCCGGGCTTCCTGACCGCTCACTGGTATCGCGTGAAGCCGTTTGCGCTCGAGCGCTCCGACCAGTTCCGCGCGCCGCCCCCGCCGCTGTGGGGATCGGACCAGCTGAAGCGCGAGGTCGACGAGGCGATCGAGGTCAACGGGCACCTCACGCTCGAGCAGAAGGCCGTGGTCGAGTTCATGCGCGACGGCCCGCGCTCGACCGGCCAGTCCGGGCACTGGCTGCGCTTCGCACAGGATCTCTCGCGCCGCGACGCGTACGACCTCGATCGGGACGTGAAGCTGTTCTTCAGCATCAGCAACATCGTGCTCGACGCGTTCATCTCGTGCTGGGAGACCAAGCGCTTCTACGACACCTCGCGGCCCTACTGGTGGGTCCGGCTCTACTACCCCAGCGACGAAGTCTACGGCTGGCTCGGGCCGGGACGCGGCGCGGGGGAGCTGCCGGCCTCGGAGTGGCACCCGTATTCACCCGCCAACTTCGTGACGCCGCCGTTCCCCGGCTACACGTCCGGACACGCGACCGCGAGCGGAGCGTCGGCTCGGATCCTCGCGCTCTTCTCCGGCGGCGACGCGTTCGGCGCCGTGGCGATTCGCCGCGTCGGAGAGCTCACGGAGGACGAGTTCTCGACCGCGCAGATGCAGGCCGTGGAGGGCAAGCCCGCAACCGGCGTGCCCGCATCGAAGGAGATCCGGCTGCCGCTGCCGACGTTCAGTGCAACCGCCGAGATGGCCGCGGTCTCGCGCTTGTGGGGCGGCTATCACATCCGCACCGACAACGAAGTCGGCCTGCGGACGGGAATCGCGATCGCCGACTACAGCTG
>DASPGF010000073.1:0-3715 GCA_035620755.1 Myxococcota bacterium | reverse complement strand
CTGCTCCACGGCCTGCGCCGGCCAAAGTTGTCGCCGCGATAGAATGCCGGATCGACGAAGCGCGTGTGAACGTCGTTGGTGTTCTGGTAGACGATCACGAGGTCGGGCTCGACGTCGAGCACGCGAAACTGCAGGTTGATCAGCGATTCGAACGAGTTGTACCCACCGACCCCGGCGTTGATCACCTCGACTCCGCGGTAGCCCATTTCGCGCAGGTGATGCTCGAGGCGGCCGGGATAGGTGTGGTCGTCGTCCTCGACGCCGTAGTTGTAGGTCGTCGAGCCGCCGAGCGTCGCGATTCGGAAGGTGTTGGGGGGCTTGGGGATGGCGATCTCCTCGCCGCGGAAGCCGAGGCTGTTGTGCCGCGTATCGCCCTTCTCGAAATCCGGTGTGGTGTAGTAGTTCAGATAATGATGCCTGGAATAGCGAAGCTCTTCGCCGTCGATGTCGTGAATCAGCGTGTACCTTTCCTGCGCGGATTCGCTCGCGACGAAGCGCAGCCAGAATCGCGCGGCCGACTCAGCGAACACGAGCGTGAGCACCAAGCTCGCCGCTGCGAGAGCGCATTCTGCTGCACCCGGCAGGTGCCACGCCGGGCGCCGTCGGAGCACATAGACGCCGACGGCCACGCCGAGGCACGCAAATCCGAGAACGACGGCGGAAAGCATCGGGTCTTCGATCTCACCGTCCGGTACCAGGACCAACTCGATCAGGGGCTCGTTGATCAGCAGGCTTCCACCGATCAGCAGCCACCCCAGTGTCCTTACGCGGCGATCGTCATTCATTCGTTTCATGGGTCCGCGGGCGCGGTCGTAGCAACGGAGTTGCTCCGCGAGAGCGAGAAGTGGGTATCGAAGAAGTATTGCAGAAAATCGGGTACGGGGGCAGACTGGCGTGTCCGTGAGCGGGCCTCCGCAATCACACCTGACTCGGCGCGCAGCGGCCACCGCGGGGGTCGGCGCGCTGCTCGCCTGCGCGGCGCTCGGCCTGTTCGCGCGCTTCCACGCGCTCGGCGAGCGGCAGCTCGCGGTCGACGAGTATTACACGCTTACGAGCGTCGGTCACATCCTCGAGCGCGGTGTTCCCGCGTTTCCCGATGGCGGCTACTACACGCGAGATCTCCCCGGCCAATATCTCACGGCGGCGAGCGTGCTGCTGTTCGGCGACAACGGCTTTGCGAAGCGCCTGCCGCCCGCGCTGTTTGGGCTCGCGAGCGTCGCGCTGCTGTTCGTGTACGCGCGCCCGCAGCTCGGCCGCGCGGGTGCCGCGGCACTTGCCGCCGTGTTGCTGGTCTCGTCATGGGAGGTCGAGTTCTCGCGCTTTGCGCGCATGTACGCGGGCCTCCAGTGCGCGACCCTCGCCTTCCTGATCGCCTACGACCGCGCGCTGCTCGGCCGGCACTGGCACCTGCGCTACCTCGCGCATGCGGCGGGAATCCTGATGGTGCTGATGCAGGAGCTCGGCGTGTTCCTGCTGCCGCTGCTGTTCGTGCCGCTGCTGCTCGGGACGCGCGCGGCGCGCTTTCCCACTCGCGCGCACGCCGTGCGATATGCGCTCGCCAGTTCAGCGACGATCGCCGTGGGCCTCGCGCAGATCGCCCTGGATCTGCGCCGCTGGGGCGCCGGCGATCTGCTGCCATCGGGCGCTGATCAAGCTGGCACGCCGCTGCTGCGCGCTCCGGATTTTCCGTTCTGGAGCGCGGGCGAGGACGCCACGCTGAGCCTGCTGATGCTGGTCGCGTTGCTTGCGCTGAGCGCGATCGCTCCCGCAGCGATCGGCCTGCGGCGCGGGCGGCGCGATTGGCCGGTGCTCGGCGTAACGGGGCTCCTGCTCGGCTCCGCGCTGCTCCACTCATTCGTCATCTGGGCGGCGTGCGCGTTGCTGCTGCTGCTTCGCTTCGAGGTCCATCGCGAGCGGCCGCCCGCGCGCGTGCACCGGGCGGCCCTCGGTGCGTCGTTCATGATCGCGGCCTCGTGGCTCGGGTATGCGGCGCTCACGCGCGGCTGGGTTGCGGATGCGCTGAGCCACGGCGGCTCGCTCTTCGGTGCGCTGCGACGCGCGTTCTTCGGCTGGCCGGATCTCTATTCGCCGGTCGCACAGCCATGGGCGGCGGGGCTTCCGGAGATCGCCCTGCTCGCCGCGCTCGCGATCGCGTATCAGCTCTGGGCGAATCGCAAGCAGCCGCTCGCGGTCCTCGCTCGCAACCCCGTGCTGCCCATTGCAGCGGTGCTGCTCGCGCTCGGTGTCTTCCACTCGGCGGAGTCGGGCCTGCGCTACGCGTACTTCATCTATCCCCTGGTGCTCTGTGCAATTGCGCTGTCCACGCTGCAGCTCACGAGGGCGATCGTGCGCCGTGGCGCGACGCGCGCGGATCGCCTGGCCGCCGTGGCGTTCGGAGCGCTCTTCGCTCTCAGCTCGGATTTCAGCGCGCGCCATCTGATCGACGTCGCCGGGCCCGAAGCGAGCTACCGCATCGGCCGCTTCGAAGGCCGCGATGCGGTCTGGTACCCGCGCTACGACTACGAATCGCCCGCGGAGTTTCTCGAGGCGCGCGTCCAGTCCGCGGAGCGCACACCGATCATCACGACGATGCTCCCTCCGCTCTCGCACTATCTCGCGACCGACCACGCGATCTTCTACCCGCGCGGGCGCCCGCTATTCGGACGCGTGAGCCGTGCACAGGGCACGCGCGAGCTCTGGTCGCAGCGCCGCCTGCTCAGCACCGACGACGAGCTGCGAGCCTACACCGACGGCGCCGACCGCTTCTGGGTCGCTCGGCTCGCGAATCCCGAGCAGCAGCCGTTTCGGGTCGAGGACGTCTGGGCGGATCGGCTCGTCGGCTCGGCTCGCGAGTACCTGAGCGTGGACGGCCGCGTCGAGGTGATCTCCGTGCTGCTCGAGCGGCCGAGCGATCGACGCAACACGGAGTATCCCGCGCCTAGCGAGCGAGTAGCGCGCGCAGGTCGGTGATCGCGGCGCGATCGGCCTTGTAGATCACGCCCAGGTACACCGCTGCACCGCTCGCCATGCAGACGATCAGCCGCAGCAGCGTCGGCGCGTCGCGGGTGACGAGCTGGACGCACAGCACCGAGCCCACCATCGCGGCTCCGGCGAGCAGTGGGAACCGCAAGTTGTTCCAGACGTCGCGCCACGAGACGCCCAGCACGGGAAACGACTGCGTCGTGATCACCGCGAACACGAGCGGATACGCGGCGAGCCACGCGGCCGCGAGGCCGACCACGCCATAGTGCGCGCCGGTTGCGAAGCCGACTGCCATGATCGGAAGCGCGATCGCCGTCGTGACGACGTTCACGCGCGGCCTTCCCACGCCGAACAGCGCGGGCGGGATCACCGCGACGATCGCGCGCATCGGCAGGATTGCGCACACGAACTGCAGCGGAACGACCGTGCCGGCCCACTGCTCGCCGAGCACGATCGGCACCGCATCGGGCGCGACCAGCACCATCCCCCAGAAGATCGGCAGGAACACCGCGAACGCGTAGCGCACGGAGCGGAGCACGCTCTGGCGCACGCGGTCACGGTCGCTCTGGATGCGCGAGAAGGTCGAGAACGCGATGTCGTTCACGGTCGGCATCACCTTGCGCAGCGGCACCCACGAGAGCGTGAGCGCAACCGAGTAGATGCCGACGAGATCGCTTCCGAGCAGCTTTCCCGCAATCACGAGGTCGAGGTTCGAGTACGCGAACCAGAGGAT
>DASPGF010000072.1:0-2563 GCA_035620755.1 Myxococcota bacterium | reverse complement strand
GGCACCGCTCATACGCTGCGCATCGCCGACCTCGCGACCTCGGACCGCGTCGAATTCCGGCTCGGGCACTCCTGGAGCGTCGTGTCCAGCGCGACGCGCCTGCTCGGACCGCCGGGCACTCCATTCAGCGCGCCGGGCGGCACGCTCGCGGGCGATTTCCTGCTCTACGCGCTCGACTCCGCGCCCAGCGGCGTGCGCATCCTCGAGCTCGCCGAGCCCGGCGCGCTCGACGCGCTCGCGCCCGGCGCGGCCGTGCAGATCGTCGGCATCCCCGCCCAAGGCGGGACCGACGAGGCGATCCTCGACGGCCGGATCCGCGAGATCTCCGACGAGCGGATCGAGGTCGAACTCGACCGCGCGTCGGATCTGCGCGGCTGGGGCGGAGCGCCGGTGATCGCGCCCGATTCGGGGCGCGTGATCGGCATGGTGCAGGCGAGCGCGCCGAGCGCGGCGACGCCGCGCATCACGGTCGGACCGATCGCGCAGCTGAGGGGCGCGCTCGCGAAGGCGGGCTCGGGCGAGAGCTCCCAAGGCTTCGCGCAGCTCGCCGCGATTGCTGCCGCGCAGCAGCGCACGCAGGGCGGCCCGCAGCCGCGACTCATCGCACCGCCTGTCCAGACCCAGCTCGAGCTCGAGATCGAGTTCCCGGGCGACGGCGCGGTGGTGTCGGATTCGCCCTGCGGCGCGTTCGTCGCGGGCCGCGCTACGGGGGTGAGCGCGGGGTCGAAGCGCTTCGACGTCGCACTCGTGCTCGACACCTCGGGCTCGGCCGCCGAGCCGACGGGCGCGGACGTCAACGGCAACGGCGTGATCGGCACGAGCCAGCGCGGGCGCATCGCCTCGCTGTTCGGCGGCAGCACCGACAAGGGCGACTCCGTGCTCGCGGCCGAGGTCGCCGCGGCGCGCCAGATCCTGCACGATCTCGATCCGCGAACGACGCGCGTCGCCGTGATCACCTTCGCGGGCAGCGACGACAAGGGCGTGGACGCTCCACCCGCGCTCACCCGGCAGCCGCTCACGAGTGATTTCGCGCTCGCCGAGCGCGCGCTCGAGTTCATCCTGCGAACCGAGCCGCAGGGACAGACGCACATCTCCGGCGCGGTCGACCACACGACCAAGGAGCTGCTCGGGCTGTTCGGCTCGCGTTCGGAGAAGCTCGACGATTCCGAGAAGCTGATGTTCTTCTTCACGGACGGCATTCCGACGCTTCCGTACGGCCAGCTCGCGCTCTCCGACAACCTGCGAGCCGTGCGCGCGTCCGCGCTGCGCGCGAGCAAGGGCCGCGTGCGAATCCACTCCTTCGCGATCGGCGCCGAGGCGCTCGAAGGGCCGATCGCGAGCGTCGAGCTCGCCGACCTCACGGGCGGCTCGTTCATCCCCGTGCGCCACCCGGGCGAGCTCGCCGCGGTGGTGGACGCGCTGAGCTTCGCGAACCTCGAGCAGGTGACGCTGCGGAACCAGACCACGGGCGCGCTCGCGGACCCGTTCCGCGTCACCGCCGACGGAAGCTGGGGCGGCTTCGTGAAGCTCGCACCGGGCTCGAACTCGATCGAGATCGCCGCGCGCTCGAGCGATGGGCACGAAGCGAACCGCGCGCTGCACGTGGTTCACGAGCCCGCGGCCGCCGCGCTCGCGGTGCCGGCGGAGCTCAGCCTGCGTCACAACCGGCTGCTCGAGGACTGCCTGCGCAACCTGAAGCAGCTGCGCGTGGAGACCGAGCGCGAGCAGGCGGAGCAGGTGCGGCGCGAGCTGCTGCTCGAGATCGAGCGCGAACGCGCGAAGGCGCGCGAGCGCGCCGCCGAGCAGCGCAAGCAGATCGAGCTCGAGGTCGAGACCGAGGATTGATGGCGCGCGGATTGACGGCGCGTGACCCCTGCCGCGCGCGCCTCAGTGCTGGGCGACGCGCGGCTCGACGCTGAAGTTGCGGTCTTCGCTGAACACCTTCAGCGGCGCCCAGCCCGGCACCTCCGACATGCGCGGCATGCCGGACGTCATCGCGCCGGTCGGATCGATCACCCAGGGATCGTTTGGATCCTCGAACCAGAAGGTCACCATGTGGTGCTGATTGTCGCTGCGGCGGTAGACGATCGCGCGGAATACCGCATCGTCGCCGAAGCCGAGATCGCGGAGCAGCTGATAGACGAGCAGCTCGAGGCCGTCGCAGTCGTCGCCGTTTCCGCGAAACGTCTCTTCGAGCGTCGCCCAGTGGTCGATCGGCCCGTCGGCGACATAGTGCTCGCGCGCGCGCTGTTGGATCCACTCGGCGAGCTCGCGCGCCTGGGCGCGCCGGCTCTCGCGGCGAAACGCCTCGAACTTGGCGCGCAGGTCCGCGGGATTCCCGCGCGCGCCGCGCTCGTCGTCGCCCGACGCGACGGCGGGCGTCGCGGCGACCTCGGCCGCAATCGCGCGCCGCTCGGCGCTCTCGCGCACCTGCCAGCTCTCGATCTTGTGGCTCCACGCGTCGTCGGGTGGCGGCGTCGCGAAGTAGCGGAAGCCGAGCGGCGCGTCGAGCGAGCTCGCGCATCCCCAGCCGATGCAGAGCGCGAGGCCGAGCCCGCCGGCC
>DASPGF010000071.1:0-2833 GCA_035620755.1 Myxococcota bacterium | reverse complement strand
ATGACGTGGTCGTGGAAGTTACGGCCGACCTTCTTCCACAGTTCCTCGTCCATGTCGCCCTCGCCCAGGGCGTTGCGCTCGATCAGTGCCCGGTAGGTGCGCATGCGCGTGGCCGCGTCCACATCGTCGCCCTTGGTCTCGCCCACCAGCGGGTTGAGCACGGCGCCCGCGAGGTGCCCCTCGCGCGTCAGACGCTCCAGGCCCACCACCAGGGCGTACTCGTGGGCGCGATGCAGCGGATTGCGCGTCTGGAACGCCAGCGCGCGCTCCCACTTGCGCTCGCGAATCAACGCGCGCGTGATGCGTGGCGAGAGCATGTACTCGCCGTAATCCGGATCGACCGGCTGCGGCAGCGCGCGCAGCGCGCCACCGAGCAGCTTGTCGCGCGGATCGCCCTCCACCGCGCGCCCGCCCGGATGGTCGAAGCGCCGCGTGCGGTAGACCTTCTCGACGTAGCGCGCCTTGTCCCACTCGAAGCACTCGAGCTCGTCGACGATGCCGACGACCCCGCCCGCTTCGTCGCGCAGCGCAACCGAACCTCCCCGCGACAGCGAAGCAGCTTCGTCGGACGTCACGGGCAGCGCGAGCGGGATCGCCCACGCGTAGCGGTGCCCGCCGACTTCGATGCACTTCGCGTCGAGGACGCCGTTCCACTGCTCGGCGCGCATCGGCCCCTGCAGCGGCGACAGCGCACCGTCGGCGATGCGGTGGACGGTCGAGAGGTCCGCACGCGTGACGCGTACCGACGGCAGGCGATCGGCCTCGCGGACGAAGCGGCCGCGCTCGCCGAGCGGCACGCGCCGGTCGACGAGATCGGCCAGACCGCCGTGCACCGGCACCAGGTCCGCATGAGCGCCGGATCGAGCGTTCCCCATCATCCGATCTGCCCTCCCCTACCAGACCGCATGCGTGCCGTCTCCGTCGGCGAGCAGCACGCTGTCTCCCGTACCATCGAAGCGCCGCACGGACAGCCGGTAGCGATCACCCGCTTGCGACTCGTAGACGACGAGCGCCCCATCGGGCGAGAAGGCTGGCCCGTATTCCGCGCTTCCCGACCCCCACCCGAGCCGACTGCGGCCGCTGCCGTCGCGGCGAATGCGCCATAGGGTCGGCGGGATCTTCTCGCTGCGGGTGTAGGCGATCCACTCTCCGTCGGGCGAGAACGCGGGCTCGCGACCCGGCGCGAGCGCATGCTCCGGCCGCCCGAGCTCGAAAGAGTGGAGCCAGATCTCGCTGTCCGCTCGCGCGAAGGATCGCGCGTAGGCGACGCTCGCGCCATCGGAGCTGCAGCTCGGATCGCCGTCCATCGGGCCCGGCGAGATCGCCGCGAACGAGCCGTCGGCGTGCATCAGCGCGAGCTGCGAAACGAGGCTCGCTCGAGCAGTGGGCGTGGAGCCGCGCGGCGCGCGCTTCGCGATCACGACCACGAGTCGACCGTCGGGCCCGTAGCAACCCTGCGGATGGTGATCGGGCCCGATCGTCCGCTGCGACACGACCTGCGATTCCAGATCGAGCTCGAATAGCTGCAGCGTTCCGCGGTCGCGCTGCGCGAACAGCAGCCGATCGCGGTCGGCCGACCACGCGAGCGGAATCGCGCCGCGCTGGGCGGACGCGAGCGGCGTGACGCGACCGCTGCGCGGGTCGAGCAGCGCGAGCCTCCCCGGGATCGGATCCGCGTCGCGGAGCCCGAGCGCCGCTTCGAGGTGATCGCGCAGCGAATTGAGATGGAGCACGCTCGGCTCGCCGCGCGTACGGGATGTGCCGGGCAACGCGAGGCGCGCGTGCGCCTCCGCGCGCTCGCGCGCCTCGCTTTCGCTGTGGAAGATGAAGGCGATCGGCTGACGCGCGATCTCGTGTCGCTGCAGCGCGACTCCGTGGCAGCCGCACGCAGCGAGTGCGAGCGCGGCCGCGAGCCGCTCGGGCGCGCGGCTCATGTTCCCGACGAGACGACCGTGCGACCGACGAACGAGCGCCGCGCGCGATCCTTGCGGAAGTAGGCGACCGAATCGACTCTGCGGTCGAGCAGCGCGACCACGATGTGATCCGCGTCGGGGAATGGAAAGTTCTCGCTCTCCGCGTACGCGAGATCCATGCCCGAGAGATACGCTCCTGCACCCACATGGGAGTGATAGACGGCGGTCACCCGCTCGCCGCGCGCCTCGGCTTCGTCCTGGGCGATCAGGTAGTCGAGCGGGTTCATGTAGAACGCCTGGGTGCCGTCGCGCGGAAACTCGCGCGGGTCGGCCTTGTGGCGCAGCGTCATCTCGTTGCGACAGCGCACCAACCGCCGGAAGCGCTCGTCCTGCGTGCCGGCGATCAGACCGCAGCACTCCTCGGGCAGCGTTTCGATCGCGTGCGCATACAGATCGTTGAGGATGCGCCGGGGAATCTCGATCGAAAGCAGCGCTTCGTCCACCTCGATCCGACGCTGCGCGTTGCTGTCTGCGGCGGTCATCGGGGTTCCCGGCTGCGGGCCCTCCGCGTTCCCCTTCGAGGGCCGAAGGCCCCGCATTCTACGCGACGGCGCTCGTTCTTGCGACCGCCCGCGCGCGCGGGACGCGCCTCAGATGAAGTACATGGGAGCATCGGGTCGCGCGCGGCGGAGCTCGGCGCGAGCGGCCTGCTTGCACAGCGAATCGAGGTTGATCGCGGCGAGCGCGGTTGCGACGCGCTCCGCGACGACGCCCCCGACGAAGCTCGGCCGGAAATCGCAGCGCTCCGCGTCGGCCGGGGGATCGAGCGCGAGCCCTTCGGAGAGCGGCCCCTCGAGCGCTTCGACGATCGCGAGCAGCGTGATCTGCGCCGAGGAGCGCGCGAGCGTGTAGCCGCCCCC
>DASPGF010000070.1:0-2256 GCA_035620755.1 Myxococcota bacterium | reverse complement strand
TGTCGGGATGCGCGTAGAGCTGATTCGGCGCGGCCGACGCGGAAGCGAGCTCGCGGCCGACGAGATTGCCGAGCGCATCGTAGGCGAAGTACTTCGTCGTCCCCTGCGAATCGGCCCACGAGCGAAGCCGCCGGCGCGCATCGTATGCGTACGTCGCGCTCGCATCGAGCGCATCGCCCGTGTGCGCGTCGTCGATGCCCACGATCTGACCGAGCGCGCTGTATCGGTAGGCGAGATCGAGCTGCGCGCCATCGCCCAGCCGGACGGACTTCAAGCGCCGCACGGCCTTTTCGGGCTCGGGGTCGCCGCTCGCGTAGTACTCGAAGCGCAGCTCGCCCGGCCTCTCGGCGAGCGCCGATACGCGGCCGAGTGGGTCGTACTCGACGCTGCTCACGAAGAACAGCCCCGGTGCGCGGTCGCACTCGCCGAGATCCAGCCGGCTGCAGAGCGCGCGCAGGAACGCGCCCTCGTAGCGGATGCTCACCCCCTCCACGCCGATGAGCGGCAGCCAGCGCCGGCGCAGCCGCCCCAGCAGATCGTGCACGAAGTCGGTGCGGTAGGTTCGATCGAAGACGCTGCGGACGTTTGCGGCGAGCTGGCCAAAATCGTCGTACGTCCAGCTCTCGCGGTAGCTGCCCGTCGACGTCACGCTCACGCGCTTGCGCGTCCGCGAATCGTAGCGGATCTCGAGATCCCACTCTCCGATGCCGGTCGGGCGATCGATCCGCGTGAGCCGATCGAGCGCGTCGTAGCCGAACGCAATCGACGATCCCGCGCGCGCATCCTGGGTCTGCGTGACGTTGCCGACGCGGTCGTAGCTCGTGTAGCGCGCGCCCGCGTCGGGGTCCTCGACGAGCCATGCGCGACCGAGCGTGTCGTAGCGGTAGCGGATGCGGTGCGAGATGCGCGCGTAGTCGCGCGTCGCGTCGTAGATCGCCTCGATCTCGCCGCTCGCCTCGTAGCTGTAGAAGGTCGTGCTCGGGTGGAGGCAACTCACCTGCGAGAGGTCCGTCGTGCTCGCGTCCGCGAGGCGGTTGCCGCACTCGTTCGCAGCCACCAGCCGCTCACCATCGAACAGGTGTTCCACGAGGTTGCCCGCGGCATCCTTGGCGAGCACCGCGTCGAGCAGCACCTCGCTGCCTGCGCCGTGCCCGGCGGGCAGCACGAAGCTTCGCTGTCGATACTCGAACGCCTCGATGCCATCGGGCGTCTCGCGCGTGCGGATGCGGCCGAGCGCGTCGTAACTCGAGCGGATCTCATCGCGATCCCGATCGATCGCGAGGCGGCTGCAGTGCGCATCCGAGCACGCGCTGTCGAGCCGCTCGCGAAGCGGGCGGCCCGCGTGGTCGCGGCTCGCGGTCGCGCGCGCGAATGGATGCGGCTGGCCCGGCGGCTTCGGGCGCGCGTCGATCAGCGCGCGGCCGAAGCCATCGCGGTAGATCGCCGTTCGGAAGCGCTCGCTCGGGCTGCCCGCGTCGACGTAGATCCATCGCTCGACGAACGATCGGCCCGCCGCATTCGACGGATCGAGCGGGTCGTCGAAGTAGGCGCGCGCCTCGAGCGTGGTCGCGCTCGCGCGCCCGGCCGGCCAGAGCCACGCGCGCAGCGGCCGGCCGAACGCATCGACGTCGACGCCTTCGCGGTCACCGCTGTAATCGCGCTGCAGCACGCGGATCTGCGCGGTCGCGGCATCACGCACGAAGCTCGTGACCTCGCGCAGGGGGTCGAGCACGCCCACGAGCAGCGTGTGGCTACCCGTTTGCAACGCATCGGGGCAGCCGGTTCCGTCTGCGAACGATGCATCGCCGTCGTAGCAGAAGTACGTGCTGCGGCCCTCGCCATCCGTCGTCGCGACGAGGTTGCCGAATGCGTCGTAGCGGTAGCGCGTCTCGGCCGTGTGGCCCGCAGAGGCCACGTGTCGCTGCGCGACGCTGCGCCGCACCGCGACCGGAAGACCGCGCTCGGTCTCGTACTCCACGCGCGCGAGCAGATCGCCGCGCGCGTCGCGGCGGGTCTCGCGCGCGAGCTCGCCGATGATCCAGCCCGCGGTGTTGGCGGGCTTGGGCTCGCGCTCGATCACGAGCCGGCCCGTGGCGCGCTCGTGCTCGATGCGGTGTGCGAAGCCGTAGCCGTAGTGGGCGCCGGTTTGCGGCTCTGCGTAGCTGAAGATCGTCGCCTGCGTCGAGCCCGGCAGCTCCGCGAGCGCGGGGCCGTAGAAGCGCGTCGTGGCCTCGCGGGCCAGTCGGCCGATCAGCG
>DASPGF010000069.1:0-3376 GCA_035620755.1 Myxococcota bacterium | reverse complement strand
CGCCGCCCTTGACGGAGATGCCGTCGACGACGGCCACGATCGTGACCAGCACGGCGAAGATCACGCTCTTGGCGAGCCCGTGGCCGATGTCGCCCGCGTCGACGGAGAGATTGACCTGCGTGAAGTAGGCGCCCACGGTCGTTCCGATCTGCGGCGCGACGTACAGCGCCGAGCCGATCAGCGCGATGCCGATCGACCACAGCGTGAGCGACGGCAGCACCACCATCATCGCGACCAGCGCGGGAACGACGATGAAGCGAACCGGGTTGATGCCCATCACCTTGAGCGCGTCGATCTCCTGGCTGATCACCATGGTGCTGATGCGCGCGGCGAGCGCCGAGCCCGAGCGGCCCGCGACCAGGATGCCCGTGATCAGCGGGCCGAACTCGCGCGTGACGGAGAGCGCCACCATGAAGATCACCTGGTGCTGCGCGCCGAACTTCTCGAGCGAGTTGATGCCCTGCATCGCGAGCGTCACGCCGATCGCCACCGAGAGCATCGAGACGATCGGGATCGCGCTCACGCCGATCACCATCATCTGGGTGAACACGGGCTCGGCGCGCACGCGCTGGCGCAGCCGGCGGCCGAACACGAGCCAGTACATCGACTCGAAGAACAGGTGTGCGCCGAAGCCGAATGCCTCGACGAAGCGGTAGCTGGCGCGCCCGATCGACTCGAGCCACGCGGCGGGCTGGGCGTGCCGCTCAGGCGCCGCCACGCAGGCCGTCCGACAGCGTATTGTGTATCGTGAAGACCTTGTCGAGCCGCGCGAGCTGGAGCACGCGCATCGCGGAGTCGTTCACCGCGACGAGCGCAAAGCGCCGGCCGTTCTTCTTCGAGGCCTGGAACGCCTCGACCAGGCTCGCGACGCCCGAGCTGTCGATGTAGCTCACCGCCGAGAGATCGACGAGCAGATCCTTTCGCTGTGCGACGCAGCGCAGCAGCACCTCGCGCGCGCGCGGCGAGTTCTCGAGATCGACGTCGCCGCAGAAGGACACGACCAGGCCCTGCGGCTCGTCTCGGACTGCGTGCTCCATCGTGGCCTCTTTCCGTACCGCGGCGCTCAGGAGATCCGGCGCACCATTCTTAACAGATTCCCGCGCCCGGAGGGGGGGCGGCAGAACTCGACCTCGTCCATCACGCGCCGGATGAAGTGCGTGCCGAGCCCGCCGGGCCGGATGTCGTCGAGGTCGCGCGGCCGGACGCGCTCGGGGTCGATCGGCGCGGCGCGGTCGGCGAGCGAGAAGATCAGGCGGTCGCCGCTGCGCTCGATCTCGAGCTCGATCGCGTCGTCGCACTCGCCGCAGTAGGCGTGGCGGATCACGTTCTGGCAGGCCTCGTCGATCGCGAGCACGATGTCCGCGGTCGCCTCGGGGCTGCAGCCGCAGCCCTCGACGCCCGCGCGCACCGCCTCGCGCACCTGCTTGAGCTCGCTGGCGCGCGCCGAAAAGCGCAGCTGCAGCACCCGCTTGGGGGCCGGATCGCGCATCAGCGCGCCGCGTCCGAGAGCGCCAGCAGCGTGAGGTCGTCGCGAATCGAGAGCTCGCTCGCGCTCTCGACGATCGCCGCGACGCGCCGCGCGAGCGGCAGCTCGGCGAACTTCTGCACGAGTGCCTCGAAGCCGCGTCGCCCGAGCGGCTCGCCCGACGCCGACCTCGCCTCGCTGAGCCCATCCGAGTAGACGTAGAGCGTTCCGCGCTCGAGCTTCAGCTCGAGCTCGGGAATCTCCGTGTCGGGCGCGATGCCGAGCGGCGGCGCGCCGGCGCCGTAGCTCGAGAAGCGCCCGTTGACGTGCGCGATCGCGGGCTCGTGGCCCGCGTTCGCGAAGCGCGCGACGCCGCTGCGCGGGTCGTAGAGGCCCGCGGCCATCGTGACGAACATGCCGTGCGTGGCGGTCTCGCAGATTTCGTCGTTGAGCAGCCGCAGCAGCGCGCCCGGGCTCGCGGTCGTCTTCACCATGCAGCGGTAGAGGCTCGCGGTCTTCGCCATCAGGATCGCCGCGTTGATGCCCTTGCCCGAGACGTCACCGAGGCAGAACGCGATGCGCCCGTCCGCGAGCGCGATGAAGTCGAAGAAATCGCCCGACACCGTGCGCGCGGGAATGTTGATGCCCTGCACGGGGAAGGGATCGGCGCGCGGCGTCGGCAGCAGGCTGCGCTGGATCTCCGCCGCGAGCTCGAGCTCGCGGCGCGCGCGCTCGGCCTCGACGAGCGACGCGGCCATGCGCTGGTTCGCGATCGCGAGCGCGGCCGACGCGGCGAGCACCTGCAGCGGATGCACGTCGCTCTCCGCGAAGCAGCCGTCGCCGCCGCGCCGGTTGATCAGCTCGATCGCGCCGATGCGCTGATCGGCGAAGCTCATCGGAGCGCACAGCAGCGAGCGCGTGACCATGCCGCTCTCGTCGTCCGCCTTCGACGAGAATGCGGCGTCGCGGCGCACGTCGAACACGCACTGGCAGCAGTTCTGCGAGACGCTGCGCCCGATGATTCCCTGTGCGATCGGAAGCCGCATGCCCGTGATCGGGTTCGGGCCGACCGAGGCGCGGCAGTGCAGCTCGTCGCGCTCGGCGTCGATCAGCCACAGCGAGCCGGCCTCGGCGTCGAGATGTGCGGCGATCGAGCCGAGCGCCTGCTTCAGCGTCGCCTCGAGATCCCGCGATTCCGCGAAGCCGCTCGCCATCTGCGCGAGCAGCGCGAGCGCGCTCTCGACCTCGCCGCCGCTCGCGCTCCGCTCGGGTTGCGGCTCGCAGCGCCCGCGCTCCGCCACCTAGTCGCCTCCGCCGCTGCGGAAGAAGTGGATCTGCCAGCCGCCGTTCGCGCGGTCCTGACGCAGGATGTAGATCGAGGTGTCGTCGGTGCGCACGCGGTAGTAGGTCTCCGCGTCTCCCTCCCAGCGGTCCATCAGCTCGACGACCTCGCGCATCGCGTCGTGCGACCCGAAGCGCACCGGGATCTCGCCCCGCTCGGGGTCGCGCACGCATTCCACGGCGAACTGCGCCATCCGCACCTCGGCGCTCGCGGGCTCTCCACCCCGCCCGAGCCAGTCTACGCCACCCCCCGAGCGCGCGTCATGTCGAGCGGGCTGCGGCAGACAGACTCGCGGCCCACCGCGGAGCGCTGATACGCTTGTGAGCGGAGGGCTCATCGTGCTGATCCGCCGTCCGGACGCGATTCCGTCGCGCGAGATCACGAGCCGCGATCTCGTGCTGCGTCGGCGCGAGTTCTTGTGGGGTGCGGGCTGCGTGACGGCGGGCGCTGCGCTCGCTCTCGCGTGCCGCGCGGAGGGCGAGGCGCGCGCGCCCGGCTCGGCGTCGAGGTCCGGGGCCGAGGCGGCCTCCGAGCCGGCTTCCCCCGCGCGCCAGGCCGCGTCGGATTCG
>DASPGF010000068.1:0-3808 GCA_035620755.1 Myxococcota bacterium | reverse complement strand
GAGGGCGTCGATCGCGGCGATCCGCACGCGCGCGTCGGCGTCGTCGAGGCGCGCCGCGAGCGCAGCCGCGAGCTCAGGGCGCCCCGTCGAGGCGAGAGCCGACACACATGAGAGTCGAACCTCCGCGCTCGGGTGGGTGCTCGCGCGGAGCAGCGGCTGGAGCGCGCCCCGCTCTGCGAGGATCGGGGTGAGCTTGAGCAGCGATTGAGACGGGCGCGCGGCCTCGCGCCGCAGCAGCTGCTCCCAGAGCGCGGCGAGTCGGGAAGCCTCCCATTTTCCGATCTCGCCGCCGATCTCCGCGAGATCGAGGCGGCCCGCGCGCAGACCGTCGACCAGGCTGCGCAGGTACTCGCGGCGCACGTGGAGGTTCGCGCCGAGATAGCCCAGGCTCGCGGCGCCGCCGGCGAGCGCGAGCCAGCTCGGGTCCGGCATGCCGAGCGCCCAGAGCACGCCGCCGCCGATCGACATGCCCGCGTACACCGCGATGCCCTCGATGAATGCGCGCACGCGACCGCGAAAGCGCAGGGGGATCGCGTTGCACAGCAGCGCGCGCACGGGGTTCGCGAGCGCATTCTCGAGCATCTCCCCGTTCATGCGCGCGAGCGCGCCGGACACGATGTTGTACTGATAGCCGAGGCCCGCAAAGCTCAGCAGCGTGAGTGCAGGGTGGATGAGGTTTGCAGCCGGCACGCCGATGTGTCGGATGAGCCACGGCGTCACGGCCATCTCGATCGCGATCTCGATGGCGTTCGTCGCCGCGAGGAACAGGCCGATGAAGGTCGCGAGATCCGTCGGATCCGGATAGCGCAGCTTGAACGCATCGAGCCAGATGAAGCGCGCGACCGTGACCGCGAGGATCATCGCGATCGCGGACGCCAGCAGCGCGAAGCCGAGCCGGGACGCGCCGACGTAACGCAGTGCGCCTCGAATGCCCGCCACCGACGTCTCGTCCGACTCCTCGACGTCGATCGGCCCCCAACCGCGCAGCCGCGCGCGCGCGACGCGGATCAGCACGGCGGCCGCCCAGAGGAACAGCGCCCAGCCCGCGATCAGGCCCGTCGATCCCGCGATCTCCGTGATGCCGGCCGCGATCAGGCCGCCGCCGACGCCGCCGACGCTCGCTCCGACGGTGAACAGCGGCACGAGCCGCTTGCTCGCGACGATGTCGAAGTAATCCGTGGTGAACGTCCACAGGTGGTTGATGAAGATCGCCTGCGCGACGAAGCAGAAGCAGATCAGGAAGATCGGAACGCGCGGCACCTCGAGCTCGATGCAGAGCGTCGCCGCCGCGAGCAGCGCGCCCGCGCCCCACAGCATCTGGCCGAACAGCGCGTCGTTGCGTGCGTCGCCGACGCGGGCCGCGTAGACGACGAAGGCGAGCACGGTCGAGAGCGAGCCGCCGATGATCGTGAGCGGCAGGTACTCGATCCCGACCTCCGCGAGGAACAGCGCTTCGGCGCCGGTCAGGCCGAGCGTCTGCGCGAGGCTGACGAGCGTGGCGAGCCCAGCGAAGAACAGGAAGCGCGCTCGCTCCGGGATGCGCACATCGGGAAGCAACCGCCAGAGGAGATCGGCCAGGCGCTGCATGGGCCTCGAGCGGGTCCTCGCAGATTCGATCGCGACGCGGGGCTCCGGCGCGCGGTCGCCGACTCAGCGCATTCGCCGCACGGCGGCTCAGCATACCGCAGCGGCGGCCCGGTGCGGCGTGGTGGCGCGTGATTGTGCGACCGCTTGCCGTTAGTCTCGAGCGCGTGTCGGATCACCCCGCGCTTACGCTCGTACTCGCCTTGGCGGTCGGAATCCTGGCCCAATCGGTGTCGCGCCACCTGCGCGTACCGGGAATCGTGTTGCTCCTGTTCGCGGGGGCATGCCTTGGGCCCGACGGTTTGGCGTGGATCGATCCACACGCGCTCGGCGCCGGGTTGATCGCGGTCGTCGATCTCGCGGTCGCGGTGATCCTGTTCGAAGGCGCGCTGAACCTCGAGATCTCGCGCCTGCGGCGCGAGCAGAGGCCGATTCGGCGGCTCATCACATGGGGCGCTCTGATCACCTGGATCGGTGGCGCGCTTTCGGCGCGACTGTGCCTCGACTGGCCGTGGCTGCGTTGCATCGTGTTCGGGGGATTGGTGATCGTTACGGGGCCGACCGTGATCGGGCCGCTGGTTCGGGATCTGAGGCTCCGCCCGCGAGTCGCGACGCTGCTCGAGGCCGAGGGCGTGCTGATCGATCCGATCGGCGCGATCGTCGCGGCGCTGCTTCTGGGCATCTCGCTGCAAGGCGTCGAATCGACCTGGGGGGCGCCGGTCGTTTTCGTGCAGAGCCTCGGCTTCGGAGTGGTTGCCGGCGGCGCCTCGGGCTACGCGCTCGCGGCGGTGCTGCGCGTTCGAAACATCGTGCCCGAAGGCTACGAGAACATCTTTGCATTCGCCTACGTGCTGCTCGTATTCCAGCTGTGTGACGAGCTCGTCTCCCACAGCGGAATCCTCGCCGTGACCGTCGCGGGCGTGGTCGTGGGCAACATGCGGACCCGAGTCGACCGCGATCTCCGCGAGTTCAAGGATCAGCTCACGGTGCTGCTGATTGGCCTGCTGTTCGTGCTGCTCGCGGCTGACGTTCGCTACGCCGACGTGCTCGCGCTCGGCTGGCGCGGGCTCGCAGTCGTGGCGCTCCTGGTGCTGGTCGTTCGCCCGCTCAACGTGGCGCTGTCGACGCTCGGCTCGGAGCTGACCCGTCGCGAACGGCTGTTCGTCGCGTGGATCGCGCCGCGGGGAATCGTCGCGGCCGCGGTCGCGTCCGTCACCGCAACCGCGCTCGAGAGTCAGGGAGTTCCCGGGGGAGCCGAGCTACGCGCGATGGTGTTTCTGACGATCGCCGGAACGGTGACCCTCGCGGGGTTGACGGCGCGCCCGGTGGCGGCGCTGCTCGGCGTGCGCCTCCCCGGTCGCGATGCCGTGGCGATTCTCGGCGCGCAGGGGCTGGGGCTCGAGCTCGCGGCGCAGCTCGCGAAGGGAGGCGTTCCCGTCGTCTTCCTCGACTCGAGCCCAGCGAACTGCCGCAGGGCGGAGGAGGCGGGGTATTCCGTCGTGTATGGCGACGCGCTCCAGGCGAGGACGCTACATCGTGCGCGCCTCGAGCTCGCGGACAGCGTGATCGGCCTCACCCCCAACCAGATGCTCAACAGCGCGTTCGCGAGCCGCGCGCGCCGCGACTTCGGCGTCCCGCGCGGCTACGTGGCGGTGATCGATCCGGCCGCCGAGCTCGCGTCGCAGGCGGTCGATCGCGAGCACGTAATGGTGCTGTTCGACGGTCCGCACGATGTCGAGCGCTGGGACGTGCGCTCGCGGCACGGCGGGATTGAGATCGGCGAATGGATCTACGCCGGCGATCCGGCGCCGGATCGAGCGGCGCCGGATCGCGCGGCGTCGAGCGCGCGAAGCGGAGAGCTCTTCGCGATCCTCTCGATCCGGCGCGGCAAGAAGGTCGCGCCGATGCACACCCGCTTCGCGCTCGCGAAGGGAGACGTCGCGGTCGTGGCGATCCATCGCGACGAGCGGGAGAGCGCGGAGTCGCTGCTCGCGGCTCGCGGTTGGTCGCGGCTGGCCGGCGCATAGCGCGCCCCCGAACGGCGGCCCGGCTCGCTCGGCGCGCAGCGGGCGGCGCTATGCTGAGCGGCCGGGCGCGCGCTGACCGCGCCCGAATCGACCGCCCGGAGCCCGACGACGATGACCGAGCCCCTCAACCGCATCAGTCGCCGCATCACGCAGCCGAAGTCGCAGGGCGCCTCGCAGGCGATGCTCTACGCGACGGG
>DASPGF010000067.1:0-7336 GCA_035620755.1 Myxococcota bacterium | reverse complement strand
GCTGTGCGAGCTGCTCGAACGGTCCGCGAGCGGTCGGGCTGCGCTCGACGCGGTACGCGACCACGTTGACGTCGTCCGAGGCGCGCCAGCTCAGCGGCACCACGCGCGGCTGTCGGCTGTAGGCGCGCAGATCCTTTACGGGCGGCGGTGGCGGCGCGGTCGTCGCGACCGCAGGCTCCGAAGCAGCGGAGCGGAAACGGCCGTCCTGCGAGAAGGAGCGGACGCGGTAGAACCAGGTGACGCCGTCGGCGGGCGCGGCAGCACCGCCGGGCGGCGACTCGCCATCGGGCGCGGCCGAGACGGGGGCGCTGCGCGGCAGCGCCTCGCGGTCGAGATAGCTCGTCGCGAGCCGGTCGTCGACGCGCGCGAGCGGCTCGTACGGCCCGTCGCGCTCCGCGGCGCGCTCGATCCAGTAGCCGCCGACGTCACCAATCAGTGTCGGCTCCCACTGGAGCGGCACTGCGCGCAGCTCGCCGCTCGTCGCGCTGAGGCCCTCGGGCGCTGGCAGCTCCGCGGACTCGACGCTGGGCTCGGCGAGCTGTGGCTCGGCATCGCGCGCGCCGCGCGGCAGCCAGGTGAAGTCGGCCGCGCAGCCCGCGTGTGCGATCGACACGAGCAGCGCGATGCGGCCGCGGAGCGCGCGAGGCGGTCGCATCGCTCAGCGCTCCCCGCTCGAGACTTCGGGCTCGGAGCGCAGGCGCTCGAGGTTCTCGAGCTGGCGCAGCGCGCGCGACGCGTAGGCGCGCGCGCGTTCGTTCTCGGGATCGACGAGCAGCGCGCGGCGCCAGGAGTCGAGCGCGGACTGCAGGTCCTCGTTTCGAAAGTGCGCGCGGCCGTCCTCGATCAGCGGCGTCACCTGCGGCGCCAGGCTGCGGCGCAGCGCCTCGAGATGCGCGCGCGCGCCCGCGTGATCCGCATAGGCGTCGAGCGCCTGCAGGTCGTGGCGGATCGCGGCGAACGCGTCGCCCTGCGCGGCCGCGGCGAGCGCGTTCTGGTGGAAGCCCTCGGCGCGGATCTCCGCGTCGGAGGCAAACGCCTCGGGCGGCTCGAACGCCGCCGGCTCGCTTCCGGCCGATTGGCTCTCGCGGCGGATGGTCTCGATGTACGACAGATAGCCGCGCGCCGACTCGTTGTTCGGGTCGACCTCGAGCACCGAGTGGAAGGCTCGCTCGGCGGCCGCGTGGTTGCCGTCGCTGAAGCCTCGCCGCCCCGCGGCGAGCAAATGCGCGATCGCGTTCTGCACGCCCGCGCCGAGCTCGCGCTCGTCGGCCTGCAGCTCCGGGTCGAAGGGGTCGAGCACGCGCAGCCGCTCGATCTGCGCGCCTGCCTGCGCGAGGTCACCGCGCTCGAACGCCTCGCGATAGCGCTGCCGGAGCTCGCGCCGCTCGCGCACCACGCGCCTCGCGAGCTCTTGTACGTGCGCGAGCGTCTCGGCGTCGTCGGGCTGGAGCTTGAGCGCGAGCCGGTAGTTGACGATCGACTCGGCCAAGCGCTCCTTGGCCTCGTAGTAGCGAGCGCGCTGCTTGTAGCGCACCACGAGCTGCTGGAACTCCTCCTCGACGACGGTGATCCGCTCCTGCGCCTTCGCGTAGCCCGCGTCGCTCTCGGGGATCGCGCGCCACGTTTCGAGAGCAGCGAGCCGGTCGCCCTCGCGGTAGAGCCGCTCACCCGTCGCGAGCGGGGTCGTGCAGCGCAGCGCCGCGATCGCGAGCAGCGCGACGCAAAGCCGCCTCACGATCGGGCGGGCGATCGGCCCGGCTCCGCGCGCAGCAGGCGCTCGCGGGACTCCGCGGGAGAGACCGCCTTGGCGTCGGGCTGGATCGAGTAGACGTGGACGGGCTCTTCGCGGCCGGAGAGCTGGCGCTCGCCCTCGAACTGCATCGGCACGGCGCCGCGCACGCGGCGCTGGACCGCTTCGGAGACGAGGATCTCGCCCGGTCTCGCGAGCTTCTCGAGCCGATGCGCGACGTTGACCGGGTCGCCGATCGCGGTGAAGTCGGTGCGGTGATCCGAGCCGATGTTGCCGACCACGACGAGGCCGGTGTGGATTCCGATCCCGAGCTCGACCGCGAGCCGCTCGGGAGTCTGGTCGACCTGGATCTGTTGATTTCGCGTTGCAATCGCGTTTCGGATCTCGATCGCCGCGGAGACAGCCTTGATGGCGTGATTCGGGCTCGGCAGCGGCGCGCCGAAGTAGGCCATCACGGAGTCGCCGATGAACTTGTCGACCGTGCCGCCGTGGTCGAGGATGCGATCCGTGACGAGCTGGAAGATCTCATTGAGCAGCGACACGACGCGCGGCGCCTGCAGGCCCTCGGCGAGATGCGTGAAGCGGCGGATGTCGACGAACAGCACCGTGACCTCGCGCTCGATGCCGCTCTGCGCCGGGTCGTCGGCGCCCTCGAGCAGCTGGCTCAGCACGTAGTCGCTCGCGTAGCGACCGAAGGCGCGCTGGATGCGCTCCTTCTGCGGGAGCGACTCGCCCATCTCGTTGAAGGCGCGCGTCAGCTCGCCGACCTCGTCGCGCGAAGTCGGGGGCACTCGGATCGAGAGATTGCCCGCGCTGAGCTGCTCGACGCCGATCCGCAGTCGGCGCAGCGGCCCGACCAGCAGCGCGACGAACGCGGTCCCCGCGAGCACGCCGAGCACGATCACTGCGAGCGCCGCCAGGGCGAGCTGCTCGGTGCTGCTGCGCACCACGGGGTCGACGAGCACCGTGAGGTCGAACTCGACCTGGGCCTCGCCGACGCGCACGCCGCTGTAGAGGATCGGCGCGGCGACCATCAGCCGCGCCGCGCGCTTCGAGATCGAGAGCGCCTCCGCAGGCTCGCCGGGTCCGCCGGTGTGCGGCTCGAGGATCGCATCGCGCTCCGCGGGCGCGAGCGAGGCCGCCACGCGGCCCTCCCGGTCGAGCAGGCGCGCCGAGACCACGCCTTCGCCCGCGCCGACGTCCTCGACGAGCTGCTCGAGCGTGAGCTCGGGGCCGAAATCGCCCTGCTCGACGCTGAGCATCGGCTCCTTCGCGGCGCCCGCGAGGTGCTGGGCGACCGCGCGGCCGCGCTTCTCGACCTCGCTCTCGAGCGCGGCTCGCTCGTGCTGGGTGGCGATCACGGCGAGACCGACCGACGCCACGACGAGCAGCGTGACGACGAGCGCGCTGAACTTGATTTGCAGCGATCGCAATCGCAGAGCCTCGCCTTCGAGCGGAGCGCGCGGCTCCCAATGCGGCAGACTCGACCCAATCTGCAGGGCTGCTCGCGGAGCGCGGCTTCGCGGTGAAGTGGGATTCCTCCAGTTCGGCTCGCTGCTCGCGCGACGCGCGGGCCGCTAGTCGAAGCGAATATCCAGCACCTCGAGTGAACGATTCCCCTTGGGTACGCGCACCGCCACCTCGTCGCCGACTCGCTTTCCGAGCAGCGCGCGCGCGACGGGCGACGTGATCGAGATCAAACCCGCCGCCGCGTCGCTCTCGTCCTCGCCGGTGATCGTGTACTCGACCTCTTCGCCCGTGTCGTTGTCGGAGAGCACGACCGTCACGCCGAAGCGCACGCTGTCGGGCGGGTTCCCGCTGGTTTCGATCACCTGTGCGCGCGCGAGCTTGTCCTCGAGGATGCGGATGCGGCCCTCGATGTGGCTCTGCCGCTCCTTGGCGGCGTGGAACTCGGCATTCTCGGAGATGTCGCCGTGCGCGCGCGCGGTCTCGATCTCCTGCGAGATGCGCCTGCGGTCCACGGTCTTGAGCTGCTTGAGCTCGTCGTCGAGCTTCGCGTAGCCGCCCGGCGTCATCGGGATGCGATCGGACATGGCTCCTGGTCGCCTCTGCGTTGCACTGACCGGTTACAATCCGACCCGAATGCGAAAATCCGACGCTTCCAGAGGAAGGCGCCGGCTTCGCCCAAACTACCCGTCAGCCGATGCTCCCGCAACGAGGCCGCGTAGGCTTGGACCCCCGATCCGACGAGAAGCGAGCCGCACAGCAATGCGCCCCCGGGGGAGGAGGGACGGCCCCGGCTCGAGAGCCCCCGCCCCGCGCGATTCCGAATCGAGCGCCGCCCCCCATACTCTGCTGGGCGTTGCTCGTCTACTCGATCCTGCTCGCGCTCGCGCTCGCGGGAGCGAGCTGGCGCGGCCGCTCGATCTTCTTCGCGTCGCCCGACGCGCACCAGCGCGGTGTGGCGCCGCTGCTCGACGTTGCATCGGGCCTCGCCGTCGCGATCGCAGTGATCGCACTGTCGCGCTGGATCGCAGAGCGAACGCAATGGGGCGATGCGCTGGCGCGCGTGCTCGCCGAGCTGCTCGGCAGGCGCTCGCTCCGCGAGTGCGCGCTGCTCGCGCTGCTGAGCGGCTGCGCGGAGGAGGCGTTCTTCCGCGGTCTGCTGCAGCCCGAGCTCGGTTGGCTGCTCGCGAGCCTTGTGTTCGGCCTCGTGCACTTCGCGCCGCGGCGCGAGCTGCTGCCCTGGACGGGCTTTGCGCTCGGCGCGGGGCTCGCGTTCGGCGCGCTGTTCGAATGGACGGGAAACCTCGTGGCGCCGGTGGTGGCGCACGTCGCGATCAACGCGGTGAATCTGCGGCGCCTGGTGGTGCGATACGGCTGACGCTCAGCCGTCGGCGCTCTCGCCGTCGATCAGGCGATCCTCGAGCACGCGCAGCAGGTAGCCGAGCAGCAGCAGGTTCGGCAGACGCTTGAGCGTGTTTCCCTGGATCTGCTCGGACGCTCCGAAGTCTTCCGCGTAGGACGCGAAGAACTCGAGCGTGTCGAGCGGAACGTTCTTCGCGAGCACCTCGTTGATCTGCTCGATTGGGAGCTCGCCGAACAGCTCGACCAGCTCCCATGCGAGCTCGGAGCGCTTGAGATTGCCGCCGGGTATGTCGAAGATCGCCATCAGCTCGTACCCACCATGGACCTTTGTAGACTTCGGTTGACGTCGGCTGACGTCCATTGACGCCCGGTGACGTCGATCGACGCCGGAGAGATCGGGCGTGATGCGCACGAGCGCGCACGCCGACGGATCGAGCAGCATCCTGACACCGGCCCCGCGCGATGTCAACGAAGGTTTCGCGTCGGAACTCGCATTCCGACGGAGTTGCGTGCGCGCTGCCGTCGTGCGTCGATCGAATTCGATGCAGCGCGCGCGCGAGTGCTCGACGCAGCGCGAGTTCTGAATCCGGACCGCGGTGTGCAGACCCGAGTTGCACATCCGGCTGCGCTCGACGGCCCCGTCGCGCGCGGCCCGAGTTGCACATTCGATTCCGATCGAAGCGCGATCCGCGCGGAGGCGTGGAGCCGTCGAGCAGTGGAGTAGGTGGGAGGGTGGAGATGGTCGGGGCGACTGGATTCGAACCAGCGACCTCTTCGTCCCGAACGAAGCGCGCTACCAAACTGCGCTACGCCCCGAAGCCAGATCCATGAGGAGCCCCCGCAGTATGCCGGCTCTCGCTCACTGCGACCAGCACCGCCACTTGGGCCTCGGCCAGCGGCGGATCACTCAACAGAACGCGGAGCTGCCTCCGGTTGAACCAGCGCGGCGAACTGGGCCCCGGCCAGCGGCGGATCACTCAACAGAACGCGGAGCTGCCCGGGCAGCGCGCCGCAGCGCCGCGATGGCCTCTGCATAGCTGGGCGCGCCGAAGATCGCCGTCCCCGCGACGAACGCGTCGGCGCCCGCCCGGGCCGCAGCGGCGATCGTGTCCGCGGTGATTCCGCCGTCGACCTCGAGCGTCACGGCGAGGCCGCGCTCGCGGATCCAGCCGCGCAGCGTCTCGATCTTCGGCAGCATTCCCGCGATGAAGCGCTGTCCACCGAAGCCCGGATTGACGGTCATCACGAGGATCTGATCGGCGTCGGCGAGCACGGCCTCGACCGCATTGGCGGGCGTTCCTGGATTGAGAGTGACCGATGCGCGCGCGCCGGCTTCGCGGATCTGCGCGATCGTGCGGTGAAGGTGGGGGCAGGTCTCGGCGTGGATGCCGATCGTCGTCGCGCCCGCCTTGGCGAACGCGTCGATGTAGCGTTCGGGTCGCTCGATCATCAGGTGCACGTCGAGCGGCAGCTCGGTGGCGTCGCGCACCGCCGCGACGATTTGCGGCCCGATCGTGATGTTCGGCACGAAGTGTCCATCCATCACGTCGACGTGTATCCAGTCGGCGCCCGCAGCCGCGACCGCCTGGACCTCGTCGGAGAGATGCCCGAAATCGCAGGCGAGAATCGAGGGCGCGATGATCGGGCGCGGCGCGCTCATCGGCGGCGCCCGAAGCGCGCGGCGAAGAAGCCGTCGGCATCGTGGAGGTGCGGGAAGGTTTGCAGCAGGCCGCCGTCGGCGCCGAGCTCCGCGAGCTCGCGCGGAAGCGCGCTGCTCGGCATCGGCTCGAAGTCGCGCGCGCTCTGCAAGAACCCCTCCGCGATCTGCTCGTTCTCTTCCGCGAGCAACGTGCAGACACTGTAGACGAGCACGCCGCCGGGCCTCAACACGCTCGCGGCATTCGCGAGGATCGCGCGCTGGATCTGCGCGAGCCGCGCGCAGTCTCCGGGTCGCACCCGCCATTTGGCGTCGGGATTGCGCCGCAGCGTGCCGAGGCCCGTGCACGGCGCATCCACGAGGACGCGGTCGAAGCCGCCCGCGGGCGCGAGGTCCGCGAGCTCGCGCGTCGCATCGCGCGCGAACGATCGGATGTTCTCGAGCCCGAGGCGGCGGCCCGCGCGGCGCAGCAGCTCGAGCCTGCGCGCATGGCGGTCGAGCGCGACCACGTCGCCCGTCGCGCCGACGCGCTCCGCGATCGCCGTCGTCTTGCCGCCCGGCGCGGCGCACACGTCGAGGATCCGCTCGCCCGGCTGCGGGTCGAGCAGCGCGACCACGAGCTGCGACGCCTCGTCCTGTACGCTGAAGCGCCCCTCGAGGTAGGCGGGGTCGAGCGCGGGGTTTCCCTTGCGGCCGAGCGCGATGCCGCTGCTCGCGTATTGGCAGCGGCGCGCATCGGGAAAGCGCTCGCGCAATTCGGCGAGCAGCGCGAGCGCGTCGACGCGCCGCGCATTGGCGCGGATCGTCAACCGCGGCGGTCGATTGCACGCGGCCGCGAGCGCGGCGGCCTGCTCGACCCCGTAGCGCTCGATCCAGCGCTCGGCGAGCCAGCGCGGCAGCGAGAGCGCGTGGCTCAGATGGGCAACGGGCTCCGCGTCGAGCGCGGGCAGCGCGACCGCGTGGTGCTCGAGCGCGAGCCGGCGCAGCACCGCGTTGACGAGCCCGCTCGCGCGCTGCGTGCCCGCGGCGCGCACGCAGCGCACGCTCTGGTCGACGGCCGCGCTCGCGGGCACGCGCTCCGCGAACAGCAGCTGGTAGGC
>DASPGF010000066.1:0-10095 GCA_035620755.1 Myxococcota bacterium | reverse complement strand
CGCGACGAGCACGCGGTCGAAGCGCTCGGATGCGGGGGCCGCGCCGCCCTCGAGCCGTACGAGCAGGCCGTCGCGCTCGGGCTCGACGCGCGCGACTCGCGTGCCGAGCAGGATGCGCTCGTAGCGCTTCGCGATGCGCTTGTGCAGCGGCTTGACGAGATCGCGGTCGACGCCGGGAAGCAGCTCGTCGGTGAGCTCGACGATCGAGATCCGCGAGCCCAGCGCGTGGTACACCGCGGCGAGCTCGAGGCCGATGATGCCGCCGCCGATCACGAGCAGGCGCGCGGGAATCTCGTCGAGCCGCAGCGCCGCGGTCGAGTCCATCACGCGCGGGTCGTCGTGCGCGATCCCCGGCAGCTCGACGGCCTGCGATCCCGCCGCGATGATGCAGTCTTCGAAGGAGAGCGTGGTCGCACCCTGCGCGGTCTCGACGGAGATCTGGTCGGGCGCGCTGAAGCGCGCGAGCCCCTGCAGCACGCTGATCTTGCGCCGCTGCGCGAGCCCGCCGAGGTTGCGCGTCAGGCTGCCGACGACGCCAGCGACGGACTCGCGCACGCGCGAGAGATCGATGCGCGGCTCGCCGAACTCGACGCCGCGCTCGCGCAGCGCGCGTGCGTCGCTGATCACCTCGGCGATGTGCAGTAGCGCCTTCGAGGGAATGCAGCCCACGTTGAGACAGACGCCGCCGAGCGTCGCGTGGCGCTCGATCAGCACCACCTGCTTGCCGAGGTCCGCGGCGCGAAACGCAGCCGTGTAGCCACCCGGCCCGGCGCCGAGCACCACGACTTCGGCGTGGCGATCCGACGGCGTGAAGCTGCGCGCGGGCCGCGGTGTTGCGGAGGCCTCGGCGCGCGCGTCTTCGAGCGCCTCGAGCTGCGGCGCCTCGCCCGCGGATGCGGAAGCCGCGCGCTCGGGCTGCTGCGGGAGAGCCGCGGTTTTCGAATGCTCGGGCGGCTGCGCGGGAGTCCGAGTCGTCGCGGCCTCCAAACGCTCCGGTTGCTGCACGCCTTCCGGCTCGAGGCGCAGGATCAATGAGCCCTGCGAGACGCGGCTGCCGACGCCGACCGCGATCTCGCGGACCACGCCCGCGCGCGGCGAGGGGATCTCCATCGAGGCCTTGTCGCTCTCGATCGTGATCAGCGACGCGTCGCGCGCCACGCGATCGCCGGGCGCGACCAACACCTCGATGACCTCGACGCCCTCGAACTCGCCGATGTCGGGAACCAGGACTTCGACGGTAGAGCCCATCGCAGCCTAGAGGATCAGGTTGCGGACGTCGGAGAGCACGTCCTTGAGCTTGGTGGTGAATCGAGCGGCCGCGGCGCCATCGATCACGCGGTGATCATAGGAGAGCGACAGCGGGAGCATCAGTCGCGCCACGAACTGACCGTCGCGGTAGATGGGCTTCATCGCGTGACGCGACACGCCGAGGATCGCAACCTCCGGCGCATTGACGATCGGCGTGAACGCGGTGCCGCCGATCCCGCCGAGGCTCGAGATGCTGAAGCAGCCGCCCGCGAGATCTGCGGGCGCGAGCTTGCGGTTGCGCGCGCGCTCGCTGATCGCCGCGAGCTCGGCGGCGAGGTCGAACAGGCCCTTGCGATCGACGTCGCGCACCACGGGCACGATCAAGCCGTTCGGCGTGTCCACCGCCACGCCGATGTGGTAGTAGCGCTTCAGGATCAAGTTCTCGCCGCGCGTGTCGAGCGAGGCGCAGAACTGCGGAAACTCCTTGAGCGTGCTCACCGCGGCCTTCATCACGAACGCGAGCACGGTCAGCTTGACGCCGCGCCGCTCGCTCTCGGCGCGCTGCGACTTGCGGTACTTCTCGAGATCGCTGATGTCCGCCTCGTCGAACTGCGTGACGTGCGGGATGGTCAGCCAGGAGCGGTGGACCGACTTCGCGGCGAGTCGGCGGATGTTGCCGAGCTTCTCGATCTCGATCTCGCCGAACTCCGCGAAGTCGATCACCGCGGCGGGCTCGATGCGCAGCGCGTGGTCGAGCGGCGCGGGTGCTCCGCCCGGCGCGAGCGCGCGCTTGACGAACGCTTGCACGTCGGCCTTGAGGATCCGGCCCTTCGGGCCCGAGCCGCGGACCAGCGCGAGATTCGCTCCGAGCTCGCGCGCGAAGCGGCGCACCGAGGGGCTCGCGTGCGCGGAGCTCGCGGTCGGCGCCGTGGCGCTCGCGGTCCGCGGTGCGGCCGGCGCCGAGCTCGGAAGCGGCGGCGCGGCCGCCGCGGAGCTCGCGGGCGCTGCTGCCGCGGGCGAAGGATCGGGGCGCGCAGGGGCGGGCTCCGCTCGCGCAGCGCGCGCATCGCCCTCAGCACGCGCATCGCCCTCCACGCGCGCGTCGCGCGCAGCGGCTGCGGTCGCGCGTTCCCTCTCCTCGGCCGCTTCGGCCGCCCCTTCGCCGGAGGTCGCGATGCGAGCGACCAGCGACCCCTCGCTCACGCGGTCGCCGACCGACACCGCGAGCTCCCGGATCACGCCCGAATACGGACTCGGGATCTCCATCGACGCCTTGTCGCTCTCGATCGTCACGAGCGAGTCGTCGCGCTCGATCGAGTCGCCCGGTGCCACGAGCACTTCGATGACCTCGACGCTCTCGAAGTCGCCGATGTCCGGAATCCGGATCTCCTTCTCGATGTCGCGATCGGCGGGCACCGTCTTTCTCTCTCCAGAAGGAGCGGGTCGAGCCCGCGTCAGCAGAGCCGTCGCGGCGACCCGTTAGCCGGGTGAGCCGGGTGAGCCGGCTGTTCCGGCTGTTCCGGCTGTTCCGGCTGACCCGGCTGAACCGACTCATCCGAGCCCGTGGCGCGCGGCGCGCGGTTTCGAGCGCGCTAGACGGTCACGGGATTTGGCTTCTCCGGGTCGATCCCGTACTTCTTCATCGCGTCGCTCACCCAGGAGCGCGGAATCTCGTCGCGGGCCGCGAGAGCGGAGAGCGCGGTGACGACCACGAAGTAGCGGCTGACCTCGAAGAAGTAGCGCAGGCGGCTGCGCGAGTCGCTGCGCCCGAAGCCGTCCGTTCCGAGCACGTGGTAGTCGGTCGGTACATAGGGCCGGATCTGGTCCGCGTAGATCTTGAGGTAGTCGCTCGCCGCAATCACCGGCCCGCGCTCCGCATCGAGACACTGCGCGACGTAGCTCGAGCGCGGCTCGGCGTCCGGATGCAGGCGGCTCCAGCGCTCGGCGTCGAGCCCGTCTCGCCGCAGCTCCGTGAAACTCGTCGCGCTCCAGACGTCGGCCGAGATGCCGAAATCGCGCTGCAGCAGCCCGGCGGCCTCGATCACCTCGCGGAGGATCGCGCCGCTCCCGAGCAGCTGCACCGACAGCCGGGCGTCCGGCTCGCCGCTCTGGACGCGATACATGCCTCGCACGATGCCCTCGCGCACGCCCTCGCGGTCGGGCATCGGCGGCTGGAGGTAGTTCTCGTTCATCACCGTGAGGTAGTAGAAGACGTTCTCCTGCTCGACGTGCATCCGCTTGAGTCCGTCGTGGATGATCACCGCGAGCTCGTACGCATAGGCGGGATCGTACGCGACACAGTTCGGGATCGTCGAGGCCGCGAGATGGCTGTGGCCGTCCTGATGCTGCAATCCTTCGCCGGCGAGCGTGGTGCGCCCGGCCGTGCCGCCGAGCAGGAAGCCGCGAGCCTGCACGTCGCCCGCCGCCCACGCGAGATCGCCGAAGCGCTGGAAGCCGAACATCGAGTAGTAGATGAAGAAGGGGATCATCTGGACCGCGTTGCTGCTGTAGGACGTCGCGGCCGCGATCCAGGATGCGCACGCGCCTGCCTCGCTGATTCCCTCCTGGAGGATCTGCCCCTTCTTGTCCTCGCGGTAGAACATCACCTGGTCGGCGTCGACGGGATCGTAGAGCTGTCCGAGCGACGAGTAGATGCCGATCGTGCGGAACAGGCCCTCCATGCCGAACGTGCGCGCTTCGTCGGGAACGATCGGCACGATGTGCTTGCCGATCTTCTTGTCGCGCAGCAGCAGCGTGAGGATCCGCACGAACGCCATGGTGGTCGAGATCTCGCGGTCGCCCGAGCCCGCGAGCAGCGGCTCGAAGATCTCGAGCTCCGGGATCGCGAGCGCGGGCGCCACCTCGCGCCGGGTCGGCAGATAGCCACCGAGCGCCGCGCGCCGCTCGCGGAGATAGCGGATCTCGGCGCTGTCCTCGGGAGGGCGATAGAACGGTGCCGACTCGACCTGGTCGTCGGGGATCGGAATGCGGTAGCGGTCCCGGAAATTGCGGATCGCATCCCCCTGCATCTTCTTGAGCTGGTGGGTGGTCATCGTGCCTTCGCCCATCGGTCCGAGCCCGTAGCCCTTGACGGTCTTCGCGAGCACCACCGTCGGCTGATCGACGGTGCTGACCGCGCGATCGTAGGCGGCGTAGACCTTGCGCGGATCGTGGCCGCCGCGATTGAGCGACCAGATCTCGTCGTCGGTCATGTGCTCCACCATGCGCAGCAGCTCCGGATCCTTGCCGAAGAACTTCTCGCGCGTGTAGGCGCCGCCCTTGTTCTTGTAGTTCTGGTAGTCGCCGTCGAGCGCCTCCTCCATGCGCCGCAGCAGCCGGCCGTCCTTGTCCTTCGCGAGCAACGGGTCCCAGCGGTCGCCCCAGATCACCTTGATCACGTTCCAGCCCGCGCCGCGGAACACGCCCTCGAGCTCCTGGATGATCTTGCCGTTGCCGCGCACGGGCCCGTCGAGGCGCTGCAGATTGCAGTTGACGACGAAGATCAGGTTGTCGAGCTGCTCGCGCGCCGCGAGGGAGATCGCGCCCAGCGACTCGGGCTCGTCCATCTCGCCGTCGCCGACCAACGCCCAGACTTTCCGGCCCTTGTTCTCGAGCATGTCGCGGCTCTCGAGATATTTGAGGAAACGCGCCTGGTAGATGGCGAGCAGCGGCGTGAGCCCCATCGAGACCGTCGGAAACTGCCAGAAGCTCGACATGAGCCAGGGGTGGGGGTAGGAGGAGAGGCCGTCCGTCTCGACCTCGCGCCGGAAATTGCGCAGCTGCTCTTCGCTCAGCCGGCCCTCGAGGAACGCGCGCGCGTAGATGCCGGGCGACGAGTGGCCCTGGATGTAGACGAGGTCGCCGCCGCACTCGTGCCCGGGCGCGCGCCAGAAGTGGTTGAACCCGACGTCATACAGTGTCGCCGCGGACGCGAAGCTCGCGATGTGGCCGCCGATGCCGCTGCTGTGCTGATTGGCCTGCACGACCAGCGCGAGCGCGTTCCAGCGGATGAACGAGCGAATCCGGTACTCGAGCCCGGGCTCGCCGGGAATCTCGGGCTCCTCGTCCTCGTGGATCGTGTTCACGTACGCGGTCGTGGCGCGGTAGGGCAGGTGGGTGCCCCAGCGGCGCATGCGGTCGATCAGGCGCTCGATCAGGTAGTGGGCGCGCTTGGTTCCTTCCTTCTGATACACCGACTCGAGCGACTCGAGCCAGTCCGCGGTCTCGTCGGGATCGGTGTCCGGCTCGCTGATGATCGATCGAAACGCCAATTCCCGGCTCCGTTCGGCTCCGCGCCGCTGCGGTCTCTTCGGCTCGAGCCTCGCCCGCTCGATGTTTACGCGCTCAGCCCACGCGCGCGAGCGCGCTCGCTCGCGCGGCGGCGAGTCGCTGGAAATCCTCGTCGGCGTGGTACGACGAGCGCGTGAGTGGCGACGAGGAGACGCACAGGAAGCCCCTGCTGCGCGCGGCTCGCGCGAAGTCGTCGAACTCCTCGGGCGTGACGTAGCGGCTCATCGGCAGGTGTTGCGCGCTCGGGCGCAGGTATTGACCGATCGTGATGAAATCGACGTCGGCCGCGCGCAGGTCGTCCATCACGCCGAGCACCTCGTCGCGCGTCTCACCGAGCCCGACCATGATCCCCGACTTGGTGAAGATCGAGGCATCGACCTGCTTGACGCGCGCCAGCAGCTCGAGCGAGTGTCGGTAATCGGCGCCGAGCCGCGCGACCCGATACAGCCGCGGCGCGGTCTCGAGGTTGTGGTTGTAGACGTCGGGCCGCGCGCGCGCGACGCGCTCGATCGCACCCGGCTTGCGCAGGAAATCGGGCGTGAGCACCTCGATCGTCGTCGCGGGCGAGCTGCCGCGGATCGCCTCGATGCAGCGCTCGAACTGCTCGGCGCCGCCATCCGGAAGATCGTCGCGGTCGACCGAGGTGATCACGACGTGGCGCAGGCGCAGCGCCGCGACCGCGCTCGCGAGGCGCGCGGGCTCGTCGCGGTCCAGCGGATCGGGCCGGCCGGTCTTCACGTTGCAGAAGCCGCACTTCCGCGTGCACACGCTGCCGAGGATCATCACGGTCGCGTGCCGCGACGACCAACACTCGCCGATGTTGGGGCAGGCGGCCTCCTCGCATACGGTGTTCAGGCGCAGCGCGCGCATCAGCTCGCGCGTATCGCGATAGCCCTGCGAATCGGACGCCGCGCGCACGCGGATCCAGGGCGGTCGGCGCTCGGAACGCCCACTGCGGTCGGCGCTCCGCGCGCGCTCGATTTGAAGCAGATCTCGGGACATCGCCAGCGGCTCCCCTCCAGCGCGGCGCGCGACCGCGACAGGGTATTCCAAAGCGCTCGAAATCCCCAGCAGTCGGCCGCCGCGGCCCGCCTCCCGCGCTGTAGCGACGCGCCGTCGACGGATCGCGGGCGGGGTGTGCGACCGCCGCGGCGCACCACTGCGCTATCGGCGCTCGAAGCCGAATTCCCAAGCGGCGATTCGACATTTCGAGCGGCTGCGCGACTGCGCGCGGCTCGCGGGCGCGGCCTCGGCGCCTTCCGTTGCGCGCGCCTGGCGTTTTTACCACTCTACGCCGCAGCGCCGATCGCTGAAGCGGAGGAGTTGCGGATGACAGCGGACCCGATGGGATACTGGATCGCAGGAGGCATCGCGCTGGCGATCGTGGCGTTCTGCATCGGCCGTGGCACGGGAGCGAGCGCGCGGCGCCGGCGCGAGCTCGAGGCGCAGCTCGCGGACGCGCGCGGCGAGAGCGCGCGACTCGCGACCGAGCGCGCCGCACTCGCAGAGCAGCTGCGCGCGGCGCGCGCGGAGCACGAGGCTTATCGACTGGATGTCGTGGAACACTTCTCGGGGACGTCGGATCTGCTGCGCGACCTCACCGTGCAGTATCGATCGGTGTACGAGCACCTGACGAAGGGCGCGAGCCGCCTCTGTCCGGAGGGCTTCGTCGGTCTCACGGAGGGGCTTCCAATCCCCGAGCTCGCGCCGCCCTCGGGTGAACCCGCAGCGACGCCGGCGCCGCCCGACCGCGACGCGCCGGGAATCGCGCGCGGCGAGCAGCGCGCGCCCGCGCCCCCGCCGACGCGCTAGCGGCCGCCGGCCGCGTCAGCTCGGCGAGCGGCCGACGACCTCGGAGACGACCAGACGCGCGCCGTCGCGCGATCCGTCGGGCTCGAGGATCGCGGGCAGCGCGCCGACCATCGCCTCGAGGCACTCGCGCGCAGCGGCGCCGAGATCGACGAAGCGAAGCGCCATTCCGTCGGGTCCATCGTCACGCGCGACTTCCGCGGAGACGACGAGCGGCTGGCCGTCGGCCCGCACGTGCACGGCGACCTGCAGCCGATCGCCGAGCGAGAAGCCGGGCGCCGCGTCGATTCGCATCCCGCCCACCGAGAGGTCCCGCCCGATCAGCACGCGTGCGGCTTCGTCGCCGAGCGCGACGATGCGGCGCGACAGCGAATGGCGTTGCCGATTGCGCCGCTCGGGTGACTCGGAGGGAGAGGGCTGCGGCGGCACAGTGGGCCCGGGCGCGCTCGCCGGCCCAGCGGCCTGCGCGGGCTCGGCTGCGGGCGCGGCTCGCTGTTCGGGATCGGGTGCGCGCGCGGTCTCGGCTGCTCGCGCCGGCTGGCTGCGCGCCGCGGTCGGGAGCGGCGCTCGCGCGCGCGGCGTCGCGCGCTCGTGCGCCGCGGGGCCCTGCCTATGCGCGGCCAGGATCGATTCGAGCCGCTGGCGCTCGGGCTGCGTGAGCAGCTCGAACAGCACCGCCACCGCGTCGCTGTCGGCGTCGGCGCGCATGATGCGGACGACGTGTCCGCGCAGCGCGAGCGGACGGCCATCGCCCGTGAGCTCGGCGGGCAGTGCGATCGTGACCAGCCGCTCGGGTGCGGCGCGATGGCTGCCGCGCTGCGCGATCAACCGACAGCCGCGCTGCGAGAGCTCCGCGAGGATCGCGTCGCGCCGGCGCAGCCCGCTGCGGAAGCGAACCGCCGCGCCGATGCTCACGCGCGAGCTGCGGCGCTTCTCGGGCCCGCGGTAGAGCGCGTGAAGGATCAGCAGCCGCAGCGCTGCGGGATGCACGGGCTGGCGGATCAACAGATCCGTGTCGACGCGGTAGAGCATCTTGCGCAGCGTCTTGGAATCTCCGTCCATGACCGCGATCCGCACCGCGGAGGTCTCGGGCAGATGTTCGTGAAGCGCGAGCATGCGGCCGGCGGTCGCGATCGCGACATCCCAGGTTGCGCTGCGGTCCGCGTCGGTCGGGTTGCCGCAGCGCTCGACGCCGCCTAGCGATGCGATGAGCGGCGCGAGGTCGGCCAGCTCCCCATCGTGGAGCAACAGGATCGCAGGCGTCTGATCGCGGTGCAGCATGGGGCCCCGGCCGCGCTCTCGGCGAGCGGCGTGCTCGTAGGATCGGTCCGCGCCGCGCGCCACTTGAAGCCTCTCGGGCCCGGGAGCCACGCGGAATGCGCCTCGATCGGGGGCAGCCGCCTCCCCGGGGCGCGCCTCGATTCCCGCACGACGCGGTACTAGAGTCCGCGACACGCCCACTCGAAACGCGAGGGACCCAGGCGGCGATGCGACGTTCGCGGCTCGAGCAATTCCTGTGTCTGTTCACCGACGTGCGCGCGGGGGAGGGCGTCACCGCGCTGCTCATGTTCGTCAACGTGTTCCTGCTGCTGTGCGCCTACTACTTCGTCAAGCCGCTGCGCGAGGCCTGGCTCTCCGTCACGAGCGTGATGGAGTTCTCGCCGCTCGAGCTCAAGGCGTACTCTGCGTGGATCCAGGGCCTGCTGCTGCTCCCCGTCGTGGCGTGGTACGGGCGGCTCTCGGATCGCATGCACCGCAGCACGCTCATCACGCGCGCCACGTTGTTCTGCATGTCGAACCTGCTGCTGTTCTTCCTGTGGCGCCCGGGCGGGGGCTTCGATCGGATTCCGGGCAATGCGCTCGCATTCTACGTGTGGGTCTCGATGTTCGGCCTGTTCGTCGTCGCGCAGTTCTGGGCGTTTGCGGCCGACATCTACAGCGACGAGCGCGGCCGGCGCCTGATGCCGATGATCGCGATCGGCGCGACGGCCGGCGCGGCGTTCGGATCGTCCGTGGTGGCGCCGACCGTCAAGCGCGTTGCGCTGGGCGCAGACGTGCTGCTGCTCGCGGCGCTGCTGCCGCTCGCAGCCTCGATCGCGCTGACGCGCATCGCGGATTCGCGCGAGCAGCGCGCCGGGCGCGAGAGCGGCGCCGCCGATCCCGATCCGCGCCGCGCCGCGCGCGCGCCCGGCGGCGGCCTCGCGCTGATCGCGAAGAGCCGTTTCCTGCTCGCGGCCGCCGCGATTACGCTGCTGTTGAATTGGGTCAATACCAACGGAGAGAACCTGCTCTACAGCTTCGTCGTCGAATTCCTCCAGCAGGGGCTCGCGGAGAACGGCCTGAGCGACCCGGCTGCGGTCGACGCCTTCACCAAGGACGGTGTCGCGGCGTTCTACGGCGATTTCTACACTTGGGTGAACGGCGTGGCGCTGATCCTGCAGGCGCTCGTCGCGTCGCGGCTGCTGAAGTACGGGGGTTTCGGGGTGCTGCTGCTGATGCTTCCCGTGATCTCCCTGCTCTCGTATGCGGCGATGGCGCTCGTGCCCGTGCTGATCGTGGTCAAGATGATGAAGGTCGCCGAGAATTCGACCGATTACTCGATCAACAACACCGCGCGCAACGTGCTATGGCTTCCGACGACGAGCGAGATCAAGTTCAAGTGCAAGCCCGCGATCGACACCATCTTCGTCCGAGTCGGCGACGGCCTCGCGGCGGCGACCGTGTGGTTCGGATCGAACGTCATCGAGG
>DASPGF010000065.1:0-2255 GCA_035620755.1 Myxococcota bacterium | reverse complement strand
GGGGAGCGGACGCGACCGCGCCTCGCGACGCGATATTGGTCGACACGAGCATTCTCCTCGACGGGCGTCTGCTGAGGCTGGCTCGAACCGGCTTCCTCCACCGAAACCTGCTCGTGCCGCGCTTCGTGCTCGACGAGCTGCAGAGCCTCGCGGACTCGAGGGATGCGGGCCCGCGCCGCAAGGGCAGGACCGGCCTCGAGTCGCTCGAGGCGATCCAGCGCGACACGCGCCTGCGCGTGCAGGTTCCCGAGGACGAGATCCCCGAGATCGAGGCCGTCGACGCCAAGCTCGTCGCGCTCGCGACCCGCCTCAGCGTGAGCCTGTTGACCAACGACGAGGCGCTGAGCCGCGTGGCGGAGATCCGCGGCGTACACTGCCTGAGCCTGGACCGGCTCTCGCGGAGCCTGTACGCGGCACGCACACCCGGCGAGATCGTGCACGTCACGATCCTGCGCGAGGGGCAGGAGCGAGGCGAGGGCATCGGCTTCATCGAGGATGGATCGATGGTCGTGGTCGCCGATGCGGGTGAGCTCGTGGGCCAGGATCTGAAGGTGCGAATCACGGGCAGCGCAACCACCGCGCGCGGCCGGATCTTCTTCGCAGCGATCCTTCCCGACTGATCTCCCGCGTTTCGCGTGAGCAAGACCCCTACACCCGCGCGCAACTCGTGTGCGCAACGATCACGGATTCGCAACTGGCCGCCACATTTCGGCGACACCTGCTCGCGTTGCGGCCGCTCCCGAGCGCGCAGCGGCTGCAATTCCGGCCCGGCACGGGTCTTGCTGTACCCGCCTTGGATTTCCGCGCTTGCGGTGGAGAGGTGAGGAGTCGAGGCCATGGCGAACGGTCGCGCGCGAAGCGGCGCAGCCAGCGCACGCCGCCTTGCGGCGAGCAGCATCGCGTTCTCGCTGCTGCTCGCCGCGGCTCCCGCGCTCGCAGACGGCGCGTTCTGGTCCCGAGGACGCTTCGACCCACCCGACGCGCGCCTTCTCACACCCGAGCGCGATTTCTCGCTCGAGCTGCTGCAGCCGTCGCGCTCGCTCTCGCGCCCTGCGCTGCGCAGAGCAAATTCGAGCGCCGCCTCGCTCGTGCCGCGCGAGACGCCGATCGAGCTCCGCGTCACGGGCCCCCTCACCGAGGAGAGCGCGGCGGGCCTCGCGCTCGAGATTCGCTTCTAGCTTCGCGCGCCGGTGTCGCGCGGCGAGCGTGGAGACGCGCGCGCGATTCGCTACGCTGGCGAGCGTCTGCGATGACTCCGGCCCACGCCTGCGCGATCCAGACCGCATCCAAGAGCCACGTCGGCCGCGTGCGCGCCGCCAACCAGGATGCGTGCGCTGAATTCCACCATGCGCTCGGCTACCGCCTCCTGGTGATCGCGGACGGAATGGGTGGCCACCTCGGCGGCGAGACCGCCAGCCGCATGGCGGTGGAGGTCATCGGACGGACGTTCGAGCACGAGCTCGCAGACCCCGAGACGCTGCTCGAACGCGCATTCCGCCGCGCGAACGAGGAGATCCATCGGGCCGCGCGCTCGGATCCGTCGCTCCATGGCATGGGGACCACGGGCGTCGCGCTGCTGATCGGCCCCTCTGCGACCGGCTGGGTCGCCAACGTCGGCGACAGTCGTGCCTACCGGCTGCGCGGCGGCGAGCTCACGCGCATCACCGAAGACCACTCCTGGGTGTCCGAGGAAGTGCGTCGCGGCCGGATCTCGCCGAGCGATGCTCGACGGCACCCGTTGAAGAACGTGCTGCTGCAGTCGATCGGCACTGCAACGCAGCTCGAGGTCGCGAGCGCGAAGATCGATCTGCGGCCGGGCGATCGCCTCTTGCTCTGCAGCGACGGGCTCTGGGGTGAAGTGGAGGATGCGGCGATCGCGCAGATCCTCGAGCGCGAGCCCCCCGAGGCCGCGGTCGACGCGCTGGTCGAGCTCGCCAACGCGAGCGGCGGCTCCGACAACGTGACGGTTCAGGTGGCCTCGTTGACCGAGCCGGGCGAGCGAGCCGCGATCGCGATCGGCATCGACGCTCCGGTCGAGCGTCCCGATGCCATGCGCAGCGAGCCGCAGCCGCGCGCGAGCGTGGCGCACGCGAGCGACACCAGTCGCCGTCACCTCTGGGCGCGCCCCGCAGCGATCGCCGCGGGCCTGTTCGCAGCCTCCGCGGTGTTCTGGCGAACCTGCTCCTGATCGCGGGTGCGCCGCGCGATGCAGACCCGCTGGCTCGCGCGCCGCGCGCCGCAGCGATTCGCTGGCT
>DASPGF010000064.1:0-3820 GCA_035620755.1 Myxococcota bacterium | reverse complement strand
TCTACCCGCTCGTCGACGACAAGCTCGCCACCAAGGAGCTCTGCAAGCGCGCGGGCATTCCGGTGCCGCGGCTGATCGCCGTCGCCTCCACCCACCACGAGGTGCGCGGCCTGCTGCGCCGCCTCCGGGACGAGCCCGCGTTCGTGCTCAAGCCCGCGCGCGGCGCGATGGGCAACGGCATCCTCGTGCTCGAGTGGCGAGACGAGCAGCTGTTCCGCGGCGCGCGGCACATCTCCGAGGACGATTTCGTCTATCACGCGGCGGGAATCGTGTCGGGCCTCTACTCGCTCGCGGGACACAGTGACGAGGCGATGATCGAGGAGAAGCTCGAGATCGACCCGCAGTTCGCGAGGCTCGTGGTCGACGGCGTTCCCGACACGCGGGTGATCGTCTACCGCGGCGTTCCCGTGATGGCGATGATGCGGCTTCCCACGCGGCTCTCGGAGGGTCGCGCGAACCTGCACCAGGGCGCGGTCGGCGCGGGCGTCGAGCTCACGACGGGACGGCTGCGCTACGCGGTGCAGCGCGATCGACAGGTGATCAGCAGCCCCGATACGGGCACCGTGATCGCGGGCTTCGAGATCCCCTACTTCGACGTCGTGCTCGAGTGCGCGGTGCGCGCCACCGACGAGACCGGACTCGGCTACGTGGGCGCCGACGTCGTGGTCGACGCGCGCTACGGGCCCGTCGTGCTCGAGCTCAATGCGCGGCCCGGGCTCGCGATCCAGCTCGCGAATCGCACGGGCCTGCGCCCGCGCCTCGAGTTCATCGACGCCAGCCATCCCGATCTCGCCGTCGGCGAGCGCGCGCCGGGCAGCGTCGCGGACCGCATCGAGATGGGTCGGCGGATCGCGAAGGATCATCCGTGACGCGCGTTCCTCGCCGCGAAGCGCGACACGCGGGGGGCACTTTCATCGCCGCGCTGCTCGTCTGCGCGGCGCTCTCGCCGACGCGCGCTCCCGCCCAGCAGCCCTCGCCCGAGTCGCTCGTGTACGACGTGACCTTCGAGGCGCGCATCGTGCCGACCGAGCGCCAGGCGCGCGTGCGCTGGACGCTCGGCGCGGGAAGCAACTGGGTGTATGGCATCTCGTTTCCGATCGACCCGAAGCGCCACTACCGCTTCCGCGCACCCGGCGAGCTGACGGTGGGAAAGGAGCGCGTGGATTGGAAGCCCCCCGCGCGCGGCGGCACGCTCGAGTACGTGGTGCGCATCGACTCCACGCGCGACGAAGGCGGTTACGACGGGCGCTGCGCGCAGGACTGGGCGCTGTTTCGCGGCAGCGATCTGTTTCCGCGCTCGCGGGTGCGCACCGAGAAGGGCGCGCGCTCGCGCTCGGAGCTGCGGCTCGTCCTGCCCGAGGGCTGGACGTCGGTCACGCGCTACGCGCCCGCGGTCGGCGGCTCGATCGATGTCTCGGAGCCGACGCGGCGCTTCGATCGCCCGACGGGCTGGATGCTCGTCGGAAAGCTCGGTGTGCTGCGCGAGCGCATCGCGGGCAGCCGCATCGCGATCGCGGGCCCGATCGGCGACGACGTGCACCGGCAGGACCTGCTCGCGCTGCTGCGCTGGACGCTGCCCGAGCTGCGCGAGATCGCGGGGGCGCTGCCCGAGCGCCTGGCCATCGTGAGCGCGGGCGATCCGATGTGGCGCGGCGGCCTGTCCGGCATCGGCTCCGTGTTCGTGCACGCCGACCGCCCGCTGATCGCGAACGACGGCACGAGCCCGCTGCTCCACGAGATCTTCCACGCGGCCACGCGCGCCAACTCCGGCCCGGATGGCGACTGGATCGTCGAGGGGCTCGCCGAGTACTACTCGCTCGAGCTGCTCGTGCGCTCGCGCACGATGAGCCGCGCGCGCTACGAGCGCACGCTCAAGCGCGTCGAGCAGCGCGGCCGGGGCGCGACGCTACGTGCAACGGATTCGCATGGTGCGCACACGGCTCGCGCAGTCAGTGTGCTGCGCAGGGTCGACCGTCAGATTCGCGAGCGGACCGAGGATCGAAGGAGCCTCGATGACGTGGTCGCGAGACTCGCGCAGGCGCGCGCGCCGATCACGCTCGCGCGCTTTCGCGAGGCGTGCGAGGCGGTGGTGGGCGCGGATCTCGCGGACTTCTTCTCGTCGCTCCCGCGCGCGCGTTAGCGATCGGTGCGCCCGGGAGCGCGCTGCGACATTCGGGAGGTTCGACATGCTGCAAGTGACGAGATGGAGCGTGGCGTGCATCGTGTCGGCAATCTCCGCACTCGCTGGCACGACTGCGAGCGCGCAGTGCGGCGGGATCTGCCTCTACGAGAACGGATCGCCCGATCTCGGGCGCGCCGCTGCGGGCGCGGGCGCGCGCGCACAGGATGCCTCGACCGCGCTGTGGAACCCCGCCGGCATGACGGAGCTCGAGGGCAGCGAGGTTCAGCTCGGCGTCATCGCGAGCTTCGGCTATCTCAATCCCGAGCTCGACGCGAGCACGGTGTCGCCCGACCCGCCCGCGCGCGGCGGCGGCAACGCGAGCGGCTTCACGCCGCTGCTCGGCGGGTTCCTGAGCCTGAAGCTGCCATACGACCTCCGCTTCGGGATGGGCTCGACGGTGCTCTCCGGCGGCGTGGTCGACTACGACAGCAACTGGACGGGGCGCGGCTACGTGGTCGACGCGTCGCTGCTCTCCTTCCTGCTGCAGCCGAGCCTCGCGGTTCCGGTGACGGACTGGCTGTCGCTCGGTGCGGGCCCCGCGATCCTCTACACGATGTTCAGCGAGCGCGTGAAGGCGGTGAACCTGCCGGGCGAGCCGACCGTGAAGATCGACGATGCGGACGACTGGAGTGTCGGAGGAGTATTCAGCGCGCTCGTGAAGCCCATCGACGGCACGCGCATCGGCATCAACTACCGCACCGAGATCGACGCGAACACGCAGGGCACGTTCGAAGGCCCGCTCGGCACCAATCCGAGCATCGACACCGACTTCACCATTCCGCAAGGTATAAACGCGAGCGTGTATCAGCAGCTCGGCGAGGCCTGGGCGCTGCTGGCCGACGCGGGCTGGACCGACTGGAGCGAGTTCAGCAACATCCCAATCCAGCTCGGGCCCCTCGGTGCGACGCAGCAGCGCGGCTGGCGCGACACCTGGCGCGCGGCGATCGGCTTCCAGTACACGCCCTTCGAGAAGTGGACGCTGCAGAGCGGCTTTGGCTACGACAGCTCTCCCGTGAAGTCGAGCCGGCTGCTCCCCGACATCCCGACGAGCCAGCAGTATCGCTTCTCGGCGGGCATCCAGCTCCGACCGCGCGACTACGTCGAGATGGGCGTGAGCTACCAGTTCCTCTGGTTCGAAGGCATCGAGTTCGATCGCGTGGCGCTGCCGCCGAGCGGCAACGTGGTGCTCGACGGCGACTACGACCCGAGCTCGGCACACTTCGCGGGCGTGAGTGTGCGCGTGAAGTTCTGATCCCAGCCGATCCGAATCGCCTCGCGCGCGCTCAGCGGCACTGCATGCGGCAATCTTCGAGCCGATCGCGGCACTGCTCTTCGCACTCGACCGGATCTTCGTGGTCGCCGCACGCACTCACGCACGCCGCATGCTCATCGCCGCACGCCTCCTCGCAAGCGCTCGCGTCGATCTGGGCTGCAGCCTCGAGGCTCGCGGCTGCTCCGGCGAGGCCCGCCGCAGCCAGCAGCGAGATGAATCCCTTCCGCACCGCGGAGATCTCCGTTGCGTTCGCTGTGGGTCCGTGCCACGCGACGCCCGCATTCTCGCGAACCGGCGCGGCAGCGGTCAAGCGGTGCGGCGTCGCGAGCGCCGGCCGCGCCAGCCGAGAGCGGGCGCTTTGGTCT
>DASPGF010000063.1:0-5379 GCA_035620755.1 Myxococcota bacterium | reverse complement strand
TTGGCGCGCGGAATCTCGGTGAGCACGAACTCGCCGAGCAGGTGGTTCTCGTCGGATCGATCGCTCTCCCCCTGCAGCACGCGGATCTTGACCGCGGTCTGATCGTCGCGCGTGGTCGTGAACGTGTGCGACTTGCGCGTCGGCACGGTGGAATTGCGCGGGATCAGCGCCGCGAACTGGCCGTCGAAGGTGCCGATCCCGAGTGAGAGCGGCGTGACGTCGAGCAGCAGCAGGCTGTCGTCCTGCGACGCGAGGATGTCGGCCTGGATCGCCGCGCCCATCGCGACCACCTCGTCGGGATTGAGACCCTTGTGGGGCGCCTTCTTGAAGTAGCTGGTGACGCACTGCTGGACCATCGGCATGCGCGTCTGTCCGCCGACGAGCACCACCTGGTCGATGTCGGCGGGCGTCAGGCCCGCGTCGGCCACGCACTGCCGGACCGAGTCCATCGTGCGGTGGACGATGTCGCCGACGAGCCGCTCGAGGGTCTCGCGCGTCACCTCCATGTTGAGGTGGCGCGCGCCGCCCTCGTCGTTGGCGATGAAGGGCAGGTTGATCTCCGTGACGCTCAGCGACGAGAGATCGCACTTGGCCTTCTCGCAGGCATCCTTGAGCCGCTGCAGCGCCATCAGGTCGTTGCTGAGATCGATCCCGTCGGAATCCTGGAACTCCTTGAGCACGTGTGCGACGAGCCGGCGGTCGAAGTCCTCGCCGCCGAGGAAGGTGTCGCCCGCGGTCGCGAGCACCTCGACGACGCCGCTGCCGAGCTCGAGGATCGAGATGTCGAAGGTGCCGCCGCCGAGGTCGTAGACCGCGATCTTCTCCTCGCGCGCCTCGCCGATCCCGTAGGCGAGCGCCGCCGCGGTCGGCTCGTTGATGATCCGCATCACCTCGAGCCCCGCGATCTTGCCCGCATCCTTGGTGCACTGGCGCTGGGTGTCGTTGAAGTAGGCGGGAACCGTGATCACGGCCTGCGTCACCGGCTCGCCGAGGTACTCCTCGGCGACGCGCTTCATCTCGCGCACGATCACGCCCATGATCTCGGGGCAGGTGAACGCCTTCCCCGCGATCTCCACGCGTGCGTCGTCGTTGTCGCCGCGCACGATCTTGAACGGGCACAGCGTCATCGCCTTCTTCACTTCGGGGGACTCGAAGCGACGGCCGATCAGACGCTTCGCGGCGTAGACCGTGTTGGTGGGGTTCGTGATTGCCTGGCGCTTGCTCAGGTGCCCCACCAGCCGCTTGCCGTCCGGCGAGATCGCGAACATCGAAGGGGTCGTCTTGTAGCCGCCCGTGTTGGGTATGACGATCGGCTTCCCCTGGTCGACCATTGCGACGCACGAATTTGTCGTTCCGAGGTCGATTCCAATCACGCGTCCCATCACATCCCTCCAGCTCTTCCCGCGCGCCGCGGGCGTCGCAATTCCTGCAGCTCGGCCTGTACTTGCTTATGCGTCGGATCCAGCTGCGCTGCCCGCGTCAACACCGACTTCGCCTTCTCGCGCAGCCCGCCCGCGCGCAGCGCGCGCGCGAGCATGAGCTGATACTCGACGTTCTCCGGGCGCAGCTCGCAGGCCGCCTCCGCGTACTCGGCGGCGCGCTCGTGCTCGCGGATGTCGAGCGCGAGCAGCGCGGCGCGCTCGTGGATCGCGGGGTCCGCGGGCCGGTGGATCAGCACCTCTTCGAGCAGGCGCAGCGCCTCGTTCTTGTCGCCCGCGTCGATCGCCGCGAAATCCCCCTCGAGCAGCTTGTCGACGCGCTGCTCGTAGTGGCGCGACAGGATCTCCGAGAAGCGCGTGCGGTACTCGTCGTTCCAGGGGTCGAACGCGATCGCGAGCCGCAGGCTCGGCGCCGCCTCGTGCCAGCGCTCGCGCTTCGCGGCGGTCATGGCCACGTCGTAGAACTGGGACGCCTTGAGCTTGCGCTCGGCGAGGATCGCGGGCGGGATCCGGAAGTGGCGCCGCAGGCGCTCGAGCGTCTGCCGCTTGGTGAGCTTGCGCGGCGGAAGCTTGCGCTCGGGCGCGGCGCCCGTCGCATCGGCCGGCTGCTCGACCGGCACGGGCTCGGGCTCGGGCGCCGCGAGCAGGGTTCGCTCGATCTCCGCGCGGGTCGCGGGATCGGAGAGCAGCTCGTACGCCTCGACGAGCTTGCGGAAGATGCGCTCGAGCACGTGTGCGAAGTGGCCGAGGTTCGCGCGGAAGTAGCGATCGGGGTGGTAGACCTTCGAGAGCGCGAAGTAGGCGCGCTTGATCTGCTTGGCGTCGGCGTCGCGCGGAACGTCGAGCAGCTCGAAGTACGAGCGGCCGAGCGACGCCTCGAACTCCAGGATCTGCGTCTGCAGCTCGACGCCGATGTCGAGCGAGGCATCGATGCGCGGATCCGCGCGAAAATCGACCGGCCCCGCCGGGCCCCGCGGCGGCTCGGGCTGCGCGGCCGCGACGCTCGCGCGATCCGCTTGGGGCTCGTCGATCACGACCACGCCTTCGGAGAGCCAGCGCTCGATGCAGCGATCCACTTCCTCGGGCGCAATCCCGCCGATCTGCCGCAGCAGCGTCCATGACGTGTGGCCGTCGATGCGAGACAGCAAGAAGCCCTCCACGGGGCTCAGGTTCAGGCGCGAGGGATCCCAGCCGGAGGAAAGCCGCGGAATCCGCTGCTCGTGCCCGGAAGCGTCCACCGCTTGCATGCGTCCCCCTCAGGATCCAGCCGGCGATCCCGCACCGGCCTTCATCGGCGAGCGGGTCCGAAAAGCTGAGCGCGGCCGCGAAAACCCGTTGGGCGGACGCCAACCTGCGAGAGCCGGCTGCAGCAGCGCGCCGAGCCGTCGCCCCCCTGGGGGAATCGAATCGAAACGCCAGCGGGAGGCGCCGCGCGGCCGGGCCCGCGGCCGCGTCAACGCTCGGCGGGTCTCTACGCAGCGGCGGCCGAGAGGTTGCCGAGAAGCGGCGCGGGCGACCCGGGGCGGCGCCGCGGGCCCAGGCGAGCCAGCGCCGCTCGCGCCGTCAGCGCGGCGCGCCGAGCAGGCGCTCGAGCACCGCCTTCTGGGCGTGCAGCCGATTCTCGGCCTGGATCAGCACGAGGCTGCGCTCGCCGTCGAGCACCTCGTCCGTGATCTCCTCGCCGCGGTGCGCGGGAAGGCAGTGCATCACGTACGCGTCCGCGCTCTCGGCGAGGATCTGCGCGTTGAGCTGGTAGCGCCGGAAGATCTGCTTGCGGGTCTCGCGCTCTTCTTCCTGCCCCATACTCGTCCAGGTGTCGGTGTAGACGAAGCTCGCGCCGCGCACGGCCTCGCTCGGCTCCTCGGACCAGCGGATGCGCGCGCCGCTCGCTTCCGCGAGCTCCTCGGCGCGCCGCCGGACGCGCAGCGCGGGGCGGTGGCTGGCGGGCGTCGCGAGCCGGAGCTCGAGGCCGAGCACCGCGGCGCCGAGCAGCAGCGAGTTCGCCACGTTGTTGCCATCGCCGAGATAGGCGATCACCGCGGCCTTCAGCTCGCATTTCTCCGCGATCGTCTGGAGATCCGCCATCACCTGACACGGGTGCAGCAGATCGGTGAGACCATTGATCACGGGGATCGTTGCGAAGCGCGCGAGCTCCTCGACGAGCGCGTGGCTGAAGGTGCGCGCAACGATGCCATCGACCCAGAGCGACAGGTTCTGCGCGACGTCCTGCGGCGACTCGCGGGTCCCGATGCCGATCTGCTCGGGCCGCAGCAGGATCGCGTGTCCACCGAGCTGCGTCATGCCGGCCTCGAAGGTCACGTGCGTGCGCAGCGAAGGCTTCTCGAAGAACATCGCGAGCACGCGCCCGGGCAGCGTGGGGTGCTCGAGCGAGCGCTGGCGCAGCTGCTTGAGCTCGCGCGCGCGCGCGAGCAGCGCGAGCAGCTCCTCGGCGGACCAATCGGCGAGAGACAGGAAATCCTTCGGCATGTCAACGCGTGATGAGGGTCCCGACGCCGCCGTCGGTGAAGATCTCGAGCAGCAGAGCGTGCGGGAGCCGACCGTCGAGAATGGTCGCGCTCGCGACACCCCCTTCGAGCGCGTCGATGCAGCTGCGCAGCTTCGGAATCATGCCGCCGCGGACCGTTCCGACCTCGACGAGCTTGCGCGCGTCCTCGGCGGCGAGCCGGCTGATCACCCTTCCCTCCGAATCGTTCACGCCCTCGACGTCCGTCAGGAGGATCAGCTTCTCCGCGCCGAGCGCGCGCGCGATTGCGCCCGCGGCCTCGTCGGCGTTCACGTTGTGGGTGACCCCATCCGCATCGACGCCGATCGGGGCGATCACGGGCACGAACCCCGCCTGCGCGACCGACGCGATCGGAGACGGATCGATCGCGACGACTTCGCCCACGCGACCGAGATCGCGATCCTCGTGCAGGCGCCGCGCGACCCGGATCATGCCGCCGTCGCCCCCGGTGAGCCCGATCGCGCGACCGCCGCTCTGCTCGATGAGCGCCACGATCTCGGGGTTGACCTTGCCGCCGAGCACCATCTCGACGACCTCCATCGTCGCGTCGTCGGTGACGCGCAGACCGTCGACGAAGCGCGATTCGATGCCGAGCTGGCGCAGCGTGGTCCCGATCTGCGGGCCGCCGCCGTGCACGATCACGGGCCGCAGACCGATGTACTTGAGCAGCACCACGTCGATCGCGAACGACGCGCGCAGCGCGGGATCGCGCATCGCGCTGCCGCCGTACTTGATCACGAGGGTCCGATCGTAGTAGCGCCGCATGTAGGGCAGCGCCTCGATCAGCACCTCGGCCTTGTCGATCAGGGTCTTCATCGGAAGCGCCCCAAGATAGGCGCTCTACATCCGTCAATCGAGCGCCGGCCTGCCCGAGCTGATCCAGCAAGGCGAACTGGGGCCCCGCCGGCAGCGGATCTCTCGGTCGAACGCCGGTGTGCGCGGGCAGCCTAGGTCGGTGCGCGCAGCTCGCGGCGCGCGCGCGCGACCTCGTCCACGGCCGCGACCAGGCTGCGGTAGAGCAGCGCGTTGCGGACCGCGACCGAGACCGCGGCCGTGAGGATCTCGGCGGTGCGCGCGGATGCGCGCACCCCGTCCTCGGGGAATGCGCGCATCACGCCGATCGTCTTGCCGCGCAGGCGGATCGGAACGCACAGCAGCGGCCGCGGCCGGCCGTCTTGCGCGGTATCGACCGACGGATCGAAGCGCCCATCGCGAGCGGGGTCGTCCGTCGCGACCCGTCGCCCGGTCTGGAACACGACGCCGGTCAACCCGGCGGCGATCGGCAGGCGGTCGCGATCCGCTTGGCCGGCGCGCTCGCACTGGCTCTCGAGAACGAGCTCCCGACCCTGCGCGCCGACGAGGTAGAGCGACACCGGCGCGGCAGGCAGACTCTCGGCGACCGCGGCGAGCGCTGCG
>DASPGF010000062.1:0-2562 GCA_035620755.1 Myxococcota bacterium | reverse complement strand
CACGCGATCGCTCTGCGCCTCGCGCTCGAGCCGCGCCGCGTGCTCGACGACGCGCACACCCGAGCGGCGCGCGGCTCCGAGCACGGATGCGTCGAAGCGGTCGCGCGGCACGTTGTAGGAGTAGGTGGTCTTCGCGCCGCGCACCTCGTGGAAGCGAAAGCTCTGGGTGTACTCCTTGTCGTGGACGAAGGTCGCTCCACCCTTCCAGATCGCGTAGCTCGCGACCTCCTCCTCGATGCCGAGCTCGCGCAGGAACGGCACGATCGCGGGCACGAGCGACTCACCGACGATGATCGGCGGCCGCTTGCTGCGCGTGAACAGCACCACGTCGACGCCCGCGCGCGCGAGCAGCGCAGCCGCGGTCGCGCCGGCCGGGCCGCCTCCGAGCACCGCGATCCGCTTTGCGCGCTCGCTCCGATCGAATCGATCCCCGCGCCTCGCGCGGCGCGCGCGACCGGTCCGGTTCGCGGATCTCGCGGATCCCGCCGATCCCGCGGGTGCCGCGGATGTCGCGGGTTGCGCGGGTCGCTCGCTCGTGCGCATGGCGGCGACCATAAGCCAGCGGCCTGCGGCGGGCAACGAGATTCCCCGACGGCTGTTGCTACCCTTCGCCGGCCATGCGAGAGCCCACCATCGAGCAGCTGACCGCGCGGATCTTCGAGATCCTGCGCGACGAAGTGCTGCGCGCGGGAAGCGATTTCTCGGCGCGCTCGAACCTGCTCGAAGCGGGCCTCGATTCGCTCGCGGTCACCCAGCTGATGCTGTCGATCGAGGAGTCCACGGGCGTCTGGCTCGACGAGAGCCTGCTCACGCCCGAGAACCTCGAGACCGCCGAGAGGCTCGCCGCGGTCGTCCATGCGCAGCTGCCGGAGCGCTGAGCAGAGTGGATGCTCGAGTGGATGCTCGAATGGAGGCCGGAACGGAGACGCGTACGGACCTCGGGCGCGGTGCTGGGGCAGACAAACTGCCCCACGTGCCGCTCACGGGGGCGGATTGCTTCCTGCGCGCATTCGATCGCGAGATCCGGCGCACCGCTGCTGCGAGCCACGTCTCGCAGCTCGTGCTGCGCCTCGGACCCGGCTTCGACGTCGAGCGCTTCGGCAAATTGATCGAGCAGGTCGCGCGCGCGCAGCCGATCCTGCGCGCGCCGATCGGCCGTCGCTTCGCGCTCGGCCCGCCCGTCTACCGCCTCGCCGCGGCCACGCGCTGCGCGCTCCCGACGCTGCGGGTCGTCGACGCGGATCCGCCGCGCGTGCCCGACGCGCGCATCTCGGAGCTGTTCGCGAAGCAGTTGAACGAGCCGCTGTCGGCCGCGCGCGGTGAGCTGCTGCGCTTCGACGTCGTCCGCTACGCGCGCGGCGCGGCGGGAACGGACTTCGCGGCGAGCTGGCTTCACATGCTGTTCGATGGCTTCGGCAGCGAGCGCTTCATCGCGTGGCTCGACGCGTGCTACCGCGGCGCGGCCGGCCCCGACGAGCTGCCGTGCGCGCGCGAGTTCGCGCCCTTGCCCGCGGACGGCCGCACGCTGCGCGCGCGAGGCGACGCGGCGCGCGCCTGGCAGAGCGCGCTGCGCGAGATGCGCGCGCACAGCCCGCACTCGCTCGCGGGCCCGCGGCGCCGCGGCCTGCGCCAGGCGCTCGACTACGCGCGCTGGCGGCTCTCGCCCGAGGCGACCGCGCGCTGCGTGGCGCGCGCGGCGCGCTGCGCGGGCGCCCTCACGCCCACGCCGTTCTACCTCGCAGCCGCGATCCGAGCACACCATGCGGTGTTCCGCGCGCGCGGCGCGGACCCGGGCAGCTACGTGGTTCCGCTCGCGGTGAACGCGCGGCCCAAGGGCGACGCGAGCGCGATGTTTCGCACCCACGTCTCGCTGGTCTGGTTCCAGGCGCTGCGCGATCAAGTCGACGATCTCGAGGCGCTGGTCGCGTTGCTCAAGCAGCAGCGCCTCGCGGCCATCAAGCAGCGCCGGATCGAGGACGCGGTCTGCGCGATGGACTTCGCGCGCTTCGCGCCGCGCTGGCTCTACGCGCGCATGGCGCGCAGCGCGTTTCACGGCGAGCTCTGCTCGTTCTTCTTCGCGTTCACGGGTGAGTTCCTCGAAGGCGTGGAGCGCTGCTTCGGCGCGGAAATCCTCGACGGCTTCCACGTCGCGCCCGTGCCGCCGTCCCCAGGGAGCTGTCTCGCGCTGAGCCTGCGCGCAGGCCGCCTCGGCGTGACCCACACCCATCAACGCGGCGTGTTCTCCGCGCGCGAGCTCGAGATCTTCCGCGAGCAGCTCGAGCGCGACCTGCAGGCCTGAGGCAGTGCAGCCCGTCGAGCGCTACGACGTGGTGGTCGCGGGCGGGGGCTCCGCGGGCGTCGCAGCGGCAATCGCGGCCGCGGAGCTCGGCGCGCGCACGCTGCTCGTCGAACGCGGCGCGCGCCTCGGCGGAAACGTCGCCCACGCGCTCGTGCACACGATTTGCGGCCTGTATCGCGCGGCCGGCGAGGGGCACGCGCTCGTCTTGAATCCGGGCCTGCCGGCGCGGCTCGCGGCGGCGCTGCGCGCCGCGGGCGCGGCGG
>DASPGF010000061.1:0-2636 GCA_035620755.1 Myxococcota bacterium | reverse complement strand
GAGCACGCGGCGCGGCTCGAGCGCGACGGCCAGAGCGACCGCGTGCGCCTCGCCGCGGAGTCGCTCGCGGCCGCGGGGCTCGACGCGCAGCCGGACTTCATCGTCGACGCGGGCGGGCGCACGCGGCACATTGCAAAGCTGCTCGACATCCCGCTCGTCGACGGCGACCGCCGCGACACCGCGCTGCACGCGCACTTCGAGGGCGTCGAGGTCGAGATCCCCGGCAACGTCCACACGGACCGGCTCGAGCACGGCTGGGCGTGGCGCATCCCGCTGCCGGGTCGCGTCTCGATCGGCATCGTGATCGACTCCGAATTCATCCGGAAGCTCGGCAGCACGCCCGAGGAGCAGATGGACCGCTTCCTGCGCGAGGACCCGATCATCCGCGACTTTGCGCGGCCCGCGCGCCGCGCGACGCCCGTCGTGCGCTACACCAACTACCAGTCGCGCGCGACGCGCGGCGTCGGCGGGAACTGGGCGCTGCTCGGCGACGCGTTCGGCTTCATCGACCCCGTGTTCTCGAGCGGGCTGCTGATCGCGTTCGAGAGCGCGCGCAGCCTCGCCGAGGCGCTGCTCGACGGCAGCGACCGCGCGCTGCAGGAGTACGACCGGCGCACCCAGCACAGCCTCGAATCCTGGCAGCGCGTGATCGGCTGGTTCTACAGCGGGCGGCTGCTCACGCTGTTCAAGGTGGGCGCCTACGTGCGCGGAACACTCGCCGGAAAGCTGCTCGACTTCCACTTCCGCAAGTACATGCCGCGCATCTTCACGGGCGAGGATGCGACCAACCGCTACAGCCTCGCGCTCGTGGAATTCATGGTCAAGCACGGGTTGGCGGGCAACGATCCGACCAAGCTGCAGATCAACTGAAGTGCGCTGCGAGCCGAAGCCGAGGCGTCGCCGGGTGATGCGGTGAGATTCCACGCGGAAGCGCGCCGAGACGCCTACGAGGCGATCGTGGTCGGATCCGGCATCGGCGGCCTCACGAGCGCGGCGCTACTCGCGCGCGCGGGCAGGCGCGTGCTCGTCGTCGAGCGGCACGATCGCGTCGGCGGCTACGCACACTCGTTTCGGCGCGGGCGCTACTTGTTCGACTCTGCGGTGCACCTCGTCGGAGGCTGCGGGCCGAGCGCGTTCGAGGGCGGCGGCCTGATCCACAACCTGCTCTGCGAGCTCGGCGTGCGCGAGCGCTGCCGCTTCGTGCGGATCGACCCCTGCTACGCGGCGGCGTTCCCGGGCGCGCGCGCGACCGCGCCGGGCGACCTCGACGAGTTCATCGCGCGCTTCGCCGACGCCTACCCGTCGAACGCGAAGGGCCTGCGCGAGTTCATGCAGGAGTGCCTGAACGTTCGCAACGAGATCCGGCGCGCGGCCGAGCTCGAGCATCCGTTCACCGCGATCCAGCTTCCCGATCGCTTTCCGACGCTGGTTCGCTACCGCCGCGCGCCGCTGGCTGCGGTGCTCGACGCGCACGTCGAAGCCCCGGCGCTGCGCGCGGTGATCGCGGCGCTCTGGCCCTACCTCGGGCTCCCGCCCGCGCGGCTGTCGTTCCTCTACTTCGCGACGATGCTGATGAGCTACCTCGCCGACGGCGCCTATTACTGCCGCGGCAGCTTCCAGAGCTTCGCGGAGGCACTCGCTGCTGCGGTCCGCGAGCGCGGCGGCGAGATCCTGCTGCGCAGCCCCGTGCGGCGGATCCGCGTCGAGGGCGGGCGCGCGCGCGGCATCGTGCTCGAGAACGGCCAGCGCGTCGACGCGCCGATCGTGATCTCGAACGCCGACCTCACGCAGACCGTCGACGAGCTGGTCGGCGCGGAGGCCTTCCCACCGCGCTTCTTGCGCCGACTGCGCCGCATGAAGCCCTCGCTCTCGGCCTTCGTCGGCTACGTGGCGGCTCGGCTTCCACTGCCGCAAGCGACCGCCCACGAGACGTTCTTCTACGCGTCGCTCGACCACGGCGAGTCGTATCGCAGCAGCCTCGCGGGAGAGCCGAGCTGGCTCTCGGTGACGATCCCCACGCTCGCAGACCCGAGCCTCGCGCCCGACGGCGAGCAGCTGCTGATCCTCACCACGCTGATGCCCTACGGCGACCCCGCGAGCTGGCGCCGCCGCAAGCATCGGCTGCTCGAGCGGTTGATCGAGCGCGCGGGTCGCGACATCGAGGGGCTGCGACAGAGCGTCGTGTATGCCGACGCGGGCAGTCCGCGCACCATGGAGCGCTACACGCGCAACCGCGCGGGCGCGCTCTACGGCTGGGAGCTCTCGCCGTCGCAGGTGGGTCCGGGCCGGCTCGGCAATCTCTCGCCGATCGAGGGCCTGCACTTCGCGGGCCACTGGACACAGCCGGGCGGCGGGATCTACGGCGTCGCGGTGTCGGGAATCCAGGCCGCGCACGGTGCGCTCGGCGCCGACCGCCAGTCGCAGCTCTGGAGCGGCCTGCGTGTCGGCCGCTAGCGCACCGCGCGGCGCGCACGCGACGACGCGCTCGTGCGCGCTCGCCGCGATGGGGGTCGTGAGCGCGCTCGGCAGCGGCCGCGCCGAGACCTGGCCGCGCCTGCTCGCCGCCGATCAGTCGGGCTTCCGTCGGCGCGACGATCTCGTTCCGGGGCGCTCGCTGCTCGTCGCGTGCGTGACAC